>NZ_JBEEEN010000019.1:0-545 GCF_040117515.1 Gilvirhabdus luticola | reverse complement strand
CCGCCTACTGCTTCAAACCCAGCTGATATTAATGTACAATGTTTAGCTGATGTGCCTGCTGCTAACCCTAATGTGGTCACAGATGAAGCAGATAACTGTGGAACACCTACTGTAACTTTTGTAAGTCAGACTGCTGACCCTGTAAATAATGATGGTACGATCACAAGAACTTATTTGGTTGATGACGGTAATGGAAACACTATCAATGTATTTCAAGACATAGTTATTGATGACACAACCGATCCCAATACGCCCGTTCTTGCAGATGTCAACGTAGGACAATGTAGCGGAACGCCTCCTACTCCTACAACAACCGATAACTGTGCTGGTACAATCAATGGAACCACATCAACTACATTCCCAATTACAACTCAAGGTACAACTGTGGTGACCTGGACCTTTGATGATGGAAATGGGAACTCTATAAATGTCAATCAAAATGTGATTGTTGATGACACTACAGACCCTAATACGCCCGTTCTTGCAGATGTCAACGTAGGACAATGTAGCGGAACGCCTCCTACTCCTACAACAACCGATAACTG
>NZ_JBEEEN010000018.1:0-615 GCF_040117515.1 Gilvirhabdus luticola | reverse complement strand
GCCGCAGTTATCGGTTGGGCTTGCGGCAAAGGACAACGTCGCGTCGCACTGGCCCGCATCGGCATTGTATGAAGCGTTTGGCGTTGGGCAGTTGGCGACAGGCGCCTGGTTGTCCAACACTATTACGTCGAAGCTGCAGGTATCCGTGTTACTGTTCACGTCGGTAACCAGCACGTCCACGGTGGTCGACCCCACAGGGAAATCGTAAGGGAACGTGATCGGCGAACCGCCAACACTGTATTCGGTGCTTGCCACGCCGCAGTTATCGGTTGGGCTTGCGGCAAAGGACAACGTCGCGTCGCACTGGCCCGCATCGGCATTGTATGAAGCGTTTGGCGTTGGGCAGTTGGCGACAGGCGCCTGGTTGTCCAACACTATTACGTCGAAGCTGCAGGTATCCGTGTTACTGTTCACGTCGGTAACCAGCACGTCCACGGTGGTCGACCCCACAGGGAAATCGTAAGGGAACGTGATCGGCGAACCGCCAACACTGTATTCGGTGCTTGCCACGCCGCAGTTATCGGTTGGGCTTGCGGCAAAGGACAACGTCGCGTCGCACTGGCCCGCATCGGCATTGTATGAAGCGTTTGGCGTTGGGCAGTTGGCGACAGGCGC
>NZ_JBEEEN010000017.1:0-637 GCF_040117515.1 Gilvirhabdus luticola | reverse complement strand
ACAACGGTAAGTATAAAATGCGTTTTAATGCAGCTTATACAATGTTATAGGTTTTTAATTAGAAGTCAATTTTTCTCCATACTAATTTATGTTTGTTTGAACCAATAAAATCAGTGCTTAAGGTCATTTTATCTTCGTTGAACTCAAATTTTCTAATTTGATTTTGACCAACCCAATTCGGGAACGAACTTATTTTAATTTGATGAACTACTTGTTTCGAATTACGATTCACTTCATAATTTCCCGAGTAAGCAATAAAACCATTAAAAGCAACGACAACTTCATCTGGTTGGCCTTGAAGGGGATCCTCTGAAAGAAATTGAGGCCTATTGTTTTTCATAATCATTACTGACATATTTCCATTGCTTTCATAATTTATTTGCCCTATTACGTCCGCTCCGAAAGGAAATTCTTTTTTTCCATCTTTTGACTCGATAGTCCATTCCAGTAATTCCCAGGAACCAACAAATTGTTGATTTTTCATATTTTCTATGTTTATGCTCGTAATAATTGTATCCGTTCCATTATTTTTTACTGAAGAGTTATGTTGTTTGCAACTTGTAAAACATAAAATTATTAAAAATGAGATTGTATTAAAATGTTTCATTGCGTTTAGTTTTTTAATGACCTATAACGT
>NZ_JBEEEN010000016.1:0-663 GCF_040117515.1 Gilvirhabdus luticola | reverse complement strand
AGCACCATCACATTCCACAGTGCTATCAGCAGCATCTGTATCAATTGTTGGAGCTGTTGTATCTTCAATAGTAAATGAAGCTGTTGTTGAAGACGAATTACCACATCCATCAGTAGCTGTGAAAATCACAGTTACAGTTCCAGTAGCACCACAATCATCACTTAAACTTGTAAAATCGTTCGACCAATTAATAGCACTACAATCATCTGTTGCAGTAGCACCACCATTGGAGTCTAACCAAGCATTGAATTCAGCAGTATTTCCAGCACCATCACATTCCACAGTGCTATCAGCAGCATCTGTATCAATTGTAGGAGCCGTTGTATCTTGAATAGCATAGGTGGCTGAAGTTGTTACAAAGTTTCCACAAGCGTCTGTAGCTGTAAAAATCACTTCAATTGGAGTTGAACAGTCTGAAGCCGCACCACCATAATTATTAGTCCAAATTAAATCTGCTGGACAATCATCAGAAGCTATTGCACCACCATGACTATCTAACCATGCTTGAATTTGGCCATTGTTTCCAGAGCCATCACATTCAACAACTACATTACTAGCTTCAATTGTAATGACAGGATTATCCTGGTCAGAGCCAGAGTGCGTGATGGTTACTGTAAAGTCATTGGCAGGACAACCATCAGATATATTATAGGTTCTCTCTAA
>NZ_JBEEEN010000015.1:0-2500 GCF_040117515.1 Gilvirhabdus luticola | reverse complement strand
CCCTTTGGGGTGACGGCGTGCCTTTTGCATAATGAGCCTACGAGTTACCGTTGCTAGCAAGGTTAAGGCATTAAGTGCCGGATCCGTAGCGAAAGCGAGTCTGAATAGGGCGCTTAAGTTAGTAGTGGTAGACGCGAAACCGTGTGATCTACCCATGGGCAGGTTGAAGCTGTAGTAACATATAGTGGAGGACCGAACCGGTTGACGTTGAAAAGTCTTCGGATGACCTGTGGGTAGGGGTGAAAGGCCAATCAAACTCGGAAATAGCTCGTACTCCCCGAAATGCATTTAGGTGCAGCGTTGATTTAGTTTTATAGAGGTAGAGCTACTGATTGGATGCGGGGGCTTCACCGCCTACCAATTCCAGACAAACTCCGAATGCTATAAAATGATGATCAGCAGTGAGGGCATGGGTGCTAAGGTCCATGTCCGAGAGGGAAAGAACCCAGACCATCAGCTAAGGTCCCCAAATGTATGTTAAGTTGAAGAAACGCGGTTGGATTGCCCAGACAGCTAGGATGTTGGCTTGGAAGCAGCCATTCATTTAAAGAGTGCGTAACAGCTCACTAGTCGAGCGATCCGGCATGGATAATAATCGGGCATAAACATACTACCGAAGCTATGGACTTGTAAAAGTGGTAGGGGAGCATTGTAGTGTCGTCGAAGGTGTACTGCGAGGTATGCTGGAGAAGCTACAAAAGAAAATGTAGGCATAAGTAACGATAATGCGGGCGAGAAACCCGCACACCGAAAGACTAAGGTTTCCTCAGCTATGCTAATCAGCTGAGGGTTAGTCGGGACCTAACGCGAACCCGAAAGGGGTAGTGGATGGACAACAGGTTAATATTCCTGTACCTGCTCACGTTAAAAGTGACGGAGGCGTATATTTGGTGCGTGCTGACGGAATAGCACGTTGAAGCCAGTGGTAACACGGCGATAGTACACTAAAGCTTCGGCTGCGGTGATAATCCAGAGAAGCGACTTCCAAGAAAAGCAAGTGAAGCAGCCCGTACCCTAAACCGACACAGG
Organism: Gilvirhabdus luticola; assembly: GCF_040117515.1. Classification (NCBI taxonomy): domain Bacteria; kingdom Pseudomonadati; phylum Bacteroidota; class Flavobacteriia; order Flavobacteriales; family Flavobacteriaceae; genus Gilvirhabdus; species Gilvirhabdus luticola. The sequence goes on along the minus strand of NZ_JBEEEN010000015.1, from coordinate 1,471 downwards.
TAGTTGGGAAGAGAATTCTAAGGTGCTCGAGAGATTCATGGCTAAGGAACTAGGCAAAATAGACCTGTAACTTCGGGAGAAAGGTCGCCCTACTTCGGTAGGGCCGCAGTGAAAAGGTCCAGGCGACTGTTTATCAAAAACACAGGGCTATGCTAAATCGAAAGATGACGTATATGGCCTGACACCTGCCCGGTGCTGGAAGGTTAAGTGGAGGGTTTAGCTTCGGCGAAGATCTGAAATGAAGCCCCAGTAAACGGCGGCCGTAACTATAACGGTCCTAAGGTAGCGAAATTCCTTGTCGGGTAAGTTCCGACCTGCACGAATGGTGCAACGATCTGGACACTGTCTCAGCCATGAGCTCGGTGAAATTGTAGTATCGGTGAAGATGCCGATTACCCGCTGTGGGACGAAAAGACCCCGTGAACCTTTACTATAGTTTAGTATTGGCTTTGGATAAGTAATGTGTAGGATAGGTGGGAGACTTTGAAGCGGCATCGCCAGGTGTTGTGGAGTCATTGTTGAAATACCACCCTTTGCTTATCTAGAGTCTAACCCTTTACAAAAGGGGACAGTGCTTGATGGGTAGTTTGACTGGGGTGGTCGCCTCCAAAAGAGTAACGGAGGCTTCTAAAGGTACCCTCAGCACGCTTGGTAACCGTGCGTAGAGTGCAATGGCATAAGGGTGCTTGACTGAGAGACCTACAAGTCGATCAGGTTGGAAACAAGAGCATAGTGATCCGGTGGTTCCGCATGGAAGGGCCATCGCTCAAAGGATAAAAGGTACTCCGGGGATAACAGGCTGATCTCCCCCAAGAGCTCACATCGACGGGGGGGTTTGGCACCTCGATGTCGGCTCGTCACATCCTGGGGCTGGAGAAGGTCCCAAGGGTTGGGCTGTTCGCCCATTAAAGTGGCACGCGAGCTGGGTTCAGAACGTCGTGAGACAGTTCGGTCTCTATCTACAGTGGGCGTTAGAAATTTGAGTGGATCTGACTCTAGTACGAGAGGACCGAGTTGGACTAACCTCTGGTGTACCTGTTGTCGCGCCAGCGGCATTGCAGGGTAGCTACGTTGGGAAGGGATAAGCGCTGAAAGCATATAAGCGCGAAACCCACCACAAGATGAGATTTCTTTAAAGGGTCGTGGGAGATGACCACGTTGATAGGCTACAGGTGTAAAGGCAGTAATGCCATAGCCGAGTAGTACTAATAACCCATAGGCTTATTGTACGCCTGTTTTTTTATAGAGTGATTATAATTCATGTTATGTTTTTTCAATATGTCAACAATATTAGTGTTGTGCTTGCCACAGCCAAAGATTTAAGGTGGTTATAGCGATGGGGCTCACCTCTTACCATTCCGAACAGAGAAGTTAAGCCCATTAGCGCCAATGGTACTGCTACTTGTGGGAGAGTAGGTCGCCGCCTTTTTTTAGAAAACCCTTACTAAATTATTAGTAAGGGTTTTTTTGT
>NZ_JBEEEN010000014.1:0-10059 GCF_040117515.1 Gilvirhabdus luticola | reverse complement strand
GATCTGATGGACAGTTGTCATTACAATCAAGTGTACCATCACCATCTGAATCTGTATCTGCTACGCCACAACCACAATCGCCTGGTTCGATCTTGTTTGGGTCTGATGGACAGTTGTCATTACAATCAGGTGTGCCATCACTATCTGAATCTGTATCTGCTATGCCACAACCACAAGCTCCTGGGTCTGTCTTGTTTGGATCACTTGGACAGTTGTCATTACAATCAGGAGTGCCATCACTATCTGTATCTGTATCAGGTGTTCCACAACCACAGTCTCCTGGTTCTGTTTTATTTGGATCACTTGGACAGTTATCATTACAATCTGGTGTGCCATCACTATCTGAATCTGTATCTGCTATGCCACAGCCACAAGTTCCTGGGTCTGTCTTGTTTGGATCACTTGGACAGTTGTCATTACAATCTGGTGTGCCATCTCCATCTGAATCTGTATCAGTTGTGCCACAGCCACAGTCTCCTGGTTCGGTCTTGTTTGGGTCTGATGGACAAGTATCACAGCCGTTTGGAGCTCCATCTCCATCATCATCAATTGTATCATTAAAACCTGGGCAGATATCAAAACAGTCTGCAATTCCATCTGTATCTGCATCTAAACCTTCGTCTTTTTGCCCATCGCAATTATTATCTATTCCATCACAAATTTCTGTTGCACTTGGATTTATTGCTGGATCTCCATCATCACAATCTGTTGCATCGCTATAACTATCTCCATCAGAATCAAAAACAGCACTAGTTGACCATAATTTTACTGTGAAATCAGGATTGGATGCTGCAAAACCTTGATAATAAACTCTGAAATAATAGGTTTGATTAACAACTAAACTATTATGTGTTATTTGTTCAATAGTTGTTCCATTGCCAATGTCACTACAAGCTATTATAGAACCTTCATTACAATCTGATAAAAGCTCCAATATGCCATCAAACATTGGGTCTAAAGTAATATTGATATCTTCTGTCTGTGCAATAAAGGAATACCAAACATCGTCTCTTGCATTATCAACAGTACTACCACTACATTGCTCTGCTTCAATATCTGTACCTGCTGTGTTTAAAAGTGTGCCAGGTAAAGCTGTAGCGGATGCTGCATTGTTGACATCAGTTTCCTGAACAATCAATATTGCATCATCACAAAAGTCATTGCTCGGTGGTGGTCCAGCATTCGTTGACAACGAAGGTGTTTCAAACCAATCACTTGAGCCATTGGCCCCACAATTAGATCTAATAAAGAAAGTATAAGAAGTATTTGGTGTTAGTCCAATAGCACTAGCATTAGTTGTAAGAGTGTTTCCACTCGCATCACCAGCTCCTTGGCTTCCACCCGCAGGAACAGCTTCCCAATCATAACTCACTGGCACAGATCCTATACTTGGTGGATCCCAAGAGAAATCTATTCTCGCGTCAGATCTATAAATAACTCTAGGGTTTTCAGGCAACTGACAAGTTGTTGGCGCAACTGTTGCATTTAATAAGGCTATTGAAACATTTAACACTTCAGTATCACAGCTGGCATTTAGTGAAACATGAATGCGAATAGTTCCTGCAGAACTAAACGTATGTGATAAAGGTGAAACGCCTTGGGCCAGAATATTATTAGAAGTATCTGAAATGGTAATGTAATCATTTTGCTCTACCATAGATACAGAATGATTAGCAGTAAATACATAATCGTTTGTCAAGATATTTGAAACTATCATGTATTCTCCGGGTTCTACAAAAGAACTTGCCCCTTCTATAAATCCATTATTTAAAGCAGCGTATGAATATCCACTATTCTTATTGGTAGTACAATCTTGAGAAGATACCAATGCAGATATTAAAAGCGCAAAAACTAATGAAACACTATTTTTCATGACCTACTAAAACCTTTTATTAAAATATGTTTAAGTAGGAACAAGGCATGTTAAAAAGGGCAAATTGCCAGTAAAGCCTTAAGGAAAACTTAAGTTAAGATATAAAATTTTATTTTATAATTTTGAAATATGTTACTTTATTTTGAATGCTTATTCTTACAACATATAACTTTTCAGACAAAAAGGACAGATTAATATTCTCATTGGTACCAGATAAGTCCTTATCCATAACCAATTTTCCTAATAAATTATACATTTTTAAATTATCGAACGGTTCGCCAAATGAATTAATTGTTAAAATACTTCTGTCGGAATTAAAATAATAACTAAACGCATTAGAATCAAAATCTTCAAGACCTAGTGTTGCATCAGAACCATCGCAATCCTGATCTATACCATCGTTAATTATTTCTGGTGCACCAGGATAAACTGTATCCATAGTATCGTCACAATCGGTATTATCTAAAACATAGTCTGATGGTGGATTACAATATAAAGTTCCGCCATCTCCTTCATCACCAAAACCATCACCATCAAAATCTAAATAGTAAGTACTTTGTGTTGAAGTGTCAATACTTGCATCAGCATCATCTATGTCTCCATCACAATCATTATCTATACCATCACAAACTTCTGTTGCATCTGGATTAATTGATGGGTTTCCATCATCACAGTCTAAATTGTTTGAAACATAACCACCTGGCTGGTTACAAGCCAATACACTATTAGATGGATTTCCATAATTATCACCATCACTATCTTCATACCAAACACTTTGTCCCACAATATTCGAATCGGCATCATCTGTATTGCCATCACAATCATTATCAACTCCATCACAAACTTCGGTTGCATCTGGATTAATTGAAGAATTACTGTCATTACAGTCCAAATTGTTAGAAACATATCCTCCTGGTTGGTTACAGGATACTACACTACTAGATGGATTTCCATAATTGTCACTATCGCTATCTTCATACCATGTGGTCTGACCTGCGATGCTAGGATCTGCATCATCTGTTAACCCATCACAATCGTTATCTATACCATCACAAATCTCTGTGTTTCCAGGATATGAAGCTGCTTCTGAATCATTACAATCTGTATTGTCAGACACATAACCTACTGGCTGATTACAAGCCAATATACTGCTAGAAGGATTTCCATAATTATCACCATCACTATCTTCATACCAAACACTTTGCCCTACAATGCTTGAGTCAGCATCGTCTGTATCTCCATCACAATCGTTATCCTGTCCGTCACACACTTCTGTTGCGCTTGGGTTGATATTTGGGTCTCCATCATCACAATCGGTTGGGTCACTGTAGCCATCTCCATCAGCATCAGCGACTACTGTAGGCGACCATAATTTTAATGTAAAACTCGGACTAGACGTTGCAAACCCTTGATGCCAAACCCTAAAATAATAGGTTTGACCTACTACTAAACTATTATAACTTATTTGTTCTTCTGTATTTCCTGTTCCTACATCACTGCAAGCTAAATATGAAGATTCATCACAATCTGAAAACAAAGACAAAACCCCATTAAACAAGGATGAAGGAGTATTTAACGTAATATTAATATCTGTTGTTTGTGCTATGAACTTATACCAAACATCATCGCGTGCATTATCAAGATTTCCAGAGTCACAATTTTCTGGATCTACATCCGTTTGCGCTGTATTTAATAAGGTTGCATTTATAACTGTAGCAGAATTGACATCTTTTCCTGTATCCTGTATAATTAAAGTTGCTCCAGTACAAATATCATTTTCAGGTGGTGGGCCTGCATTGGTTGATAATGGGAAAGGAGCTATCCACCATTCACTATCTCCATTTACTCCACATTTCGATCTTATATAGATTGTATATGAAGTACTTGGAGTCAATCCTGTAGCGCTGGCACTGGTTGTCATCACATTCCCTGATGGGTTTCCTCCATTGCCTTGAGAACTACCATTTGGTACTGCTTCCCAATCATAACTAGAAGGTGTATCGCCAACACTTGGAGGATCCCAAGAGAAATCTATCCTGGTATCAGACCTGTAACTTACCGTTGGATTTTCTGGCATCTGACAAGTTGTTGGTGCAATCGTTTCATTTAATAATGATACCGTTACATTAAAAGTATCTGTTTCACAAAGATCATTTAATGAAACATGAATACGATAAGTGCCAGGAGTCGCAAAGGTATAAGAAAGCGGCGATTCACCTTGAGCCAGTATGGTATTTGATGTATTAGAAATCGTAATATAATCATTTTGCACAACCAAAGCTACTGTATGATTGGCTGTAAAGGTATAGTCGTTGGCCAAAATGTTGGTGAGCGTCATGTATTCACCAGGTTGAACAAATTGACTAGCTTCTTCTATAAAGCCGTTATTCATAGCCATGTAACTATATGAGCTATCATTATTGCTCGTACAGTCTTGAGATGTTGTGTATAAAGAAAATAATAATGTAAAAGCCAAAAGAGTAATATTTCTCATAAATAGTAGTTTTTTGGGTTAATCGTTTAAAAACAAATAAAGTTCATAAACTAAAGTTATTCATAATATTTAATAGATGCTTTAATATTAGATAAAGCTTGAAAAAACCTCGTTTATCGGTCATTATATTGTGTTCAATTTTTCTTAACTTGTTGACTGTTAATAACTTTTTGTTCGCAAACTTTGCTTTTTTAATTTTAATATTACATTTGCAAAAATTTTTTGAGGTACTTAAACGTCTGTTTCGAGAATTTTTACGTATCTCATATTATATAACAGGGATTAATAAACAGTCTTATTAAAGTAAATATTTTCTTACGATATTGTGCTTAATTTAAGTATTTCATCGATAAAATGTATTTTTTTTAAGTTTAAATACAATTTTGTTATATGTTTATCCCGAATAGTTAGACTTTATATTATGAAAAATATTATACTTTTTAGTTTTATTATTGGCATAGCTTATAATATTAACTCACAATGCGACCATACATTACCAGTGTATGAAGATTTTAGTAATACCTTTGCCGTCAATAGTTGTTGGACTTATATTGATGACGATGGTGACGGTTTAGGTTGGTCTATTACTAGTTTAGATGGTAGTGGAAATAAAGGATTGAAATCTAAATCTTTTGCTGGAACTGCTCTTACTCCTGATAATTGGATAATTTCTAACTCAATTAATTTGCCTTCTTCTGGCTCAATTGAACTGACTTGGAAGGTTAGAGCAACGTATTGGCAATATGATGCAGAAAACTATTCTGTATATGTTGCAACTGGAAATAGTCAATCAGATTTTACTTCTAGCTCGGTAATGTTTACCGAAAATTTGGTTGGTAGTGATGCCAGTGGATCTTTTGCAAATAGAAGTCTTAATATATCATCCTTGGCTGGGCAAACCGTGTACATAGCATTCAGACATCACGGTGTTACGGATCAATTTGAAATTGATATTGATGATTTTTCAATTACATCCAATGGTAATAATGGTTGTTCAATTGATTCAGATAATGACGGCGTGTGTGATGCTAATGATGTGTGCCCTGGATTTGATGATACCATAGATTCTGATGGTGATGGAATACCTGATGGCTGTGATACCAATGGCTGTATAGAATATACTGCTGATTTTTCAGATAACCCTTTAACGCATTCTGGTAGTGGATCATCTGCGACCGGTTTATCATTCCCAAATGATAGTCAAGATATTTCATTTACTATCAGTGGTATTAATGATAAATCAAATGGAAAAGCTAGCAGTCAGTACACAGAAAAGGTTGAAGTTCATTACGTTGATGGTTCAGGGTCTTCTCGAGTTTATGGAACATACAATGGTGCTAATGTCAATTCTACCAACATCAATATTCAAGGTAATGTTCAATCTGTTAGTGTAATTTTATCGGATAGTAATGGCAGCACAAGTTCAAATATGACTATTAATTTTAGTTCGGTCACATATTGCTCAAGTGATAATACTCCTCCTTGTAATGATTCTGATGGAGATGGCGTTTGTGATGATGTAGATCAATGTCCTGGTTATGATGATACTATTGATTCTGACGGAGATGGTATTCCGGATGGCTGTGAAACAACTGGTTGTACGGAATATACAACTAATTTTACCAACAACCCTCTAACCCATTCAGGATTAAAATCAACCAAGACTACCTTAAGTTTTCCAGCCAATAGTCAAGATATTGCCTTTTCTATAAGCAATATTGATGAGAAGGTAAAAGGTAAGCGCGGTACTTACTATAGAGATCTAGTAAATGTTACATTTACGGATGAATTTGGAGGTGTTCAAACCTATGGAAACTTTAGTGGTTCTGGTACTAGCAGTGTTAGCGTAGACATACCAAACAAAGTTCAGTCCGTAACCATAAGTTTATCAAATGATCTGGCTTTAATTAGTCAAGATGTTGTTTTAAGTATAAACTTTTCATCTGTTTCATACTGCTCAAGTAGCTCACAAGCTTCAAGAAGTTTTATAAATTCAAAATCTTCTGAACAAAACACATCGGTTCTAAATGATAATACAGAAAATCTAATTAAAATATTTCCAAATCCTGCTTCAGAATCGCTATATGTAAAATTTGGTGAGTTAAATGAAAAACCATCAAATATATTATTATATAGTATTGATGGTAGATTAATGCGAAATATTAATTTAAGCTCTCAAGCTAGAAACAGTACTAAAGAAATTAATTTGAACGGAATTTCTAGTGGACTTTATCTTTTAAAAGTGATAAATCAAAATGGTTCGGTTTTAAAAGTGAAGCGAATAGTTGTGAACTAATAACGAAAATATAAGTTATAAAAAAGGGCAATAAAATGTTTTATTGCCCTTTTTTATAACTTTTTACAATTATCTCTCTGCCGTTTAATCTTCTCAAAAATTGAATTCATAAATATTACTTCCATATATTTTTGTATAAAAAAATAATATTATTCTTACAAATTAATACATAATTTAAGCATTTCATCGATTAAACGCTTATTTTTTATGTTAAACTGTAATTTATTAGTATGTTTATCAAGAATTTAACCTCTTTCGTTATGAAAAAAATTATACTTTTTAGTTTTATTATTGGCATAGCTTATAATATTAACTCACAATGCGACCATACATTACCAGTGTATGAAGATTTTAGTAATACCTTTGCCGTCAATAGTTGTTGGACTTATATTGATGACGATGGTGACGGTTTAGGTTGGTCTATTACTAGTTTAGATGGTAGTGGAAATAAAGGATTGAAATCTAAATCTTTTGCGGGAACTGCTCTTACTCCTGATAATTGGATAATTTCGCCCTCAATTGATTTGCCTTCTTCAGGCATAATTGATTTGACTTGGAAGGTTAGAGCAACCTATTGGCAATATGACGCAGAAAACTATTCTGTTTATGTTGCAACTGGAAACAGTCAATCAGATTTTACTTCTAGTCCCGTAATGTTTACCGAAAATTTGGTTGGTAGTGATGCCAGTGGATCTTTTGCAAATAGAAGTCTTAATATATCATCCTTGGCTGGGCAAACCGTTTATATAGCCTTTAGACATCATGACGTTTCTGATCAATTTGAAATTGATATCGATGATTTTTATATTACATCTTCAGTTTTAGGTATCGATGATTTAGAATCTATTTCATTTAAACATTATTACAATATCAATACAAAGGAATTGACTTTAAAATCTTCCAATATGCGGATGGACAAGATATCTTTATTCAATATTATTGGACAAAACGTTTTAAACAAAACACTTTCTCAAACAGAAGAAAAAATTGACCTTTCTACGTTAAGGAAAGGTATTTATATTGGACAAGTTAGTTTTGATAATGTTGTAAAGACCATCAAGTTTGTGAAGCAGTAAAACATTATAAAAAAAATATTTTAAACTCGTGATAAACAGAATGTTTATTGCGAGTTTTTTTATTGTCATTGCGAGCGAAGTGAAGCAATCTGTTTATTATGACTTGCTTACTATGATTACGATAGAAATCAAAAGATTACTTCGTCTCTTTACCATTGCCAGAGGAACGTTACAATTTTATAAAGTAGGAATATTTAAAAGACTGCCACGTCATTTCATTCCTCGCAGTGACGTGGTGTTTTGTCATTGCGAGCGTAGCGTGGCAATCTTATCAAAGGAACTTCTGATTAACAGATTGCTTCAGTCGTATTGCCTACGCGCCAACTGGCCTCTTCGCTAAAAATGTCTACTGGACATTTTACTAACGCTCGATCCTGCAATGTCATTGGGTTTCAAAGATTACTTCGTCGCTAGCTTCGCTAGGTACCTTCAAGAAAGCAATGCTTTCTTTCTTGTAATTCTCGCAATGACGTTAGTCAAAGTAAAATAACCAACCATCTGATAGATCGTTCCAGTCTGGATTAATTGAGTTTATTAATTCTTCCTTCCTTTTCCTATTACCAGCTTTTATTTGCTTTTCCCTTTCTATAGCTTGATTAATATCATCAAACTCTTCAAAGTAAATTAATTTGTCACAATTATATTTAGAAGTAAATCCTTTGTAAGCTTTTGTTTTATGTTGATATACTCTTTTTAATAAATCACTGGTCACTCCAACATATATGACCGTGTTGTTTTTATTGGTCATAAAGTATACATAGGATTTGTTCATGTATTAAATATACGTCATTGGGAACGAAGTGAAGCAATCTTAAAAAAGGAACTCAAATTCGAAAGATTACTTCGTCAGTCGTGCCTTCTTCCTCGTAATGACGTCAGGTTTGTCATTGCGAGTGAAGTGAAGCAATCTCGTGAAGAGTTATTTTGAAAAGACTGCCACGACATTTCATTTCTCGCAGTGACGGAAAGCAAAAAGAGCAGCCAAATGGCTGCTCTTTTCATTATTTAAAGTTAATAAAACTTCTTTTCTTAATCTCTGCTCAAATTACTTGAAGAGATGATTTTCTTAACAACGGTTCCTTTGTCTGTTGTTAATCTTACAAAGTACATCTGATTATCAGTTCTAGATAGATCTATTTTAGAAGTAAAGACTTTACCTTTAACATAGTTCTCATTTACTGATTCTCTAACTAAAGCACCTTTAATATCGAATACTTGAATCTTAACATCTGTATCGTATTCAAACATGTACTTAATGTTCACTTCATTTTCAAATGGAACTGGATAAGCAGTAAAGTCTACTGTTCTTCCCCATCCACCAGTATCAACAGAACAGTTTAAATCAAAATGTTCTTCTGTAGTTTCTTCTGGATCAAATATACCACCTTCTTCTGGTGATGCTGGATAAGGCGTACAACCATCTGGTATATCACTTTCGCAAACCACTCCATGTACAATTACATAGAAGTCTCCAAATACATCTTCTAATACAGGCGTGCTGTAACTTTGAATATATCCTAAATCTCCACCATTAAAGCTATATTGCCCTGGTGCCACTGTTGTATTACCACTATTTGTAGTTGGATAAGGATCACAACCTATATATACGTGAGCTTCAGACATTACAAAGCCTGGAGATAGTTCATAAGTCACTACAACTTCATCTGGTCCAACAACATGGTCTGATCCATCAATTGTAACAGTAGCACCGTCACCATAATGAACGATCACTTTACCAGTGTTAGTGCCTTTACTTAAGTCACAACGACCTGCACCAGCATAGAAGTCGAACTCTACGGCAGTACCTTTATCAGCTGCTGTAATGGCATTAACCCATCCCCAGCGTCTGAAACCGTCGTTTCGGAAACAACTGCTATAATCTTCATCTACAACTGTATAATCTCCTGAAACTTCAGTTTTTACTGCGAAACCAGTTTCACAGTTAGGAGTACAGTTATAAACTTCCACTTGAACAGGACATGTATTTTTACAGCCTGTACTTGTTTCAGTAACCTCTACAGATAAATTATAGATACCTATTGGTGCGTTAAACGTTGGATCTGATGAAGTAGTACTGCTAAAGTAAGAAGCATCTGCACCACTCCATACAAATGTGTATGGCCCTCCGTTACCACCAGCTCCAGATACATGCAATTGTATTGCTGCACCTTCACATGCTAATGGATTATCTGCATAAGCGCTACATGTTGGATTTGCATTATTTGTTAAAACAACATCGTCATAATCAGTACAATTGGAATTATTAGTATTGGTCAACGTCCAACGTAAGGTCGCTGATGTGTCAGCAGGAACTCCTGTT
>NZ_JBEEEN010000013.1:0-20855 GCF_040117515.1 Gilvirhabdus luticola | reverse complement strand
GTGCTGGTTACCGACGTGAACAGTAACACGGATACCTGCAGCTTCGACGTAATAGTGTTGGACAACCAGGCGCCTGTAATTGCAGGTTGCCCTGGAAATATTGCTTTAAATAATGACCCAGGATTATGTTCTGCGGTTGCTACATGGTCTGAACCTACTGCAACAGATAATTGTACACTTTCTGGTTCTTTGGTTTGGACCCAATCTCATATATCTGGTAGTGCATTTCCTGTAGGAACCACAACGGTAACCTATACCGTAACTGACGCCGCTGGGAATACCACAAACTGTTCGTTTGATGTCATTGTAAACGACAATGAGAATCCAACCATTACTTGCCCTGGAGATTTTAATGTAACCAATGACATTAATTATTGTGGAGCAGTTGTTAATTATAACGTGACCAGTACCGATAATTGCCCAGGACAGACTGTAATGCAAACAGCAGGACTGGCATCAGGATCGCTTTTTCCTATAGGAACAACAACAAATACCTTCGAAGTCACCGATGCATCCGGAAATACGGCAACCTGTAGTTTTGATGTCACAGTCAGCGATACAGAAATACCGTTGATTTTCAATTGCCCAAACGACATCATAGTTGGCAATATTACTGATACTTGTCATGCAGTGGTTACATGGACAGAACCTACGGCTACTGATAATTGTACAGATTCTGGATCTTTGGTTTGGACTAAAACTCATTCTCCAGGTGAAACCTTCCTTGTTGGCGTACCGACGACAGTAACCTATGAAGTAATGGATGCCATTGGAAACACGGCAACCTGTAGTTTTAATGTAACAGTAAATGATACGCAGGATCCAGAAATACCTACCTTACCGGTATTGAGTGATGAGTGTTCGGTATATGTAACTGCACCAACAACCACCGATAATTGTGCAGGTACAATAACGGCAACCACCAGTGATTACAATATACCTCGAACATTTAACAACCAGAGAACTTATACTATTAACTGGGAATTTGATGATGGCAATGGAAATGTAATTATTGTACCCCAAACCATTATTATTGATGATGTTACGGATCCTGTACCTGATATTGCATCACTGCCTACTATAAACGTTGTTGATTGTGAGATAGACCTGGTAGCCCCAACCGCAATGGATAATTGTGAAGGGGTATTAGATGGCGAACCCGATGTAGAACTTCCGATTACCACTTTCGGCACAACAATCGTGACTTGGACCTATGACGACGGTAATGGTCAAATTGTAACGCAACAACAAAGTGTAACATTAACAAAACCGCCCATCGATGGAGGCATTTTATTGGGAAGGGTGGATGACTTGGATCCTGTCGAATTTCCACCATCCAATGATGTGGCCATTACGGCTTGCCCAGATGATATAAATCCAGTCACCATCAATTTATCTGGATACAATGGAACTATTGTACAATGGGAAATATTTGAAGCTGGTTCTAACGGTTTTAATGTTATTCCTAATACATCCGGTTTAGACTCTTATCATATAGATTTTGATTTTTCAAATACAAAATCCTCGGTATTTAGAGTGTTAATTCAAATAGGTACCTGTCTTGAATATTCAGAGCTTATAAGCGTTCATGCCATACCGCCCGATGTGCCTCCAATACTTGAAAATGATTACTTCAACGTTTGTATGGGTGAACAAATCTCGCTTTTAGCCCACAGTGGATATACTGTATTATATGATTTAGAAGACCAAGAAGGTGGAGATTTTGATCAGGGACAATTCCCTGATAAATGGAATCCATTGATGTGGTTGATTGATGGCGAAGTGGCAGGGTCTTCGTTTACAGCCGCTGCCAATAATACCAAATTCAACAATTGGTCGGGAACGAACAATCATCCTGTCGGGACCTTGTACACCATTACATATGATGCCAATGACTTTAAGTTTGGTATCGCCCATGGCGATTATACCAGTCAAGATTACATTGATGCATTTCCTCCCGGAGATCCGACAACTTTGGAAACCCCAATATTGAGTTTGATTGGTCTGGACTCTCCAGAATTTTCGTTTGCGCACGCGTGGAATCTCATTTCTGGGGATATCGCCAAGCTGGAGCTGTCTACAGATGGCGGTTTGACCTATAATATAACTTTGTTGGATTTAATGAATCCACTCAACGCTTGGGACTGGATGGCTTATCCTCCTTCGACAGATAGTTATTATGAGTTTGAGAATTCGGTATTTACCTTGGATTTAAGCCCTTATGCAGGACTTGATCAAATAAGAATTAAGTGGACTTTTTATGGCACTTCAGATGAAAGTGCTTGGTCAATTGACCACATTACCTTGCCTTTAGGTGGGGCTCCCTCAAATGAAATTGAGTGGACCGAAGGTATTGGAGATCCAAATATTGAACCGCTTGCAGATGGAAGTTATAATGTAACCTATAACTTTACTCCCAATGTCCCAGGAGCCCATCAATATGGAGCGACATCTGTAGTAAATGGTTGTAGAGCTTATGACCCCGACGGTACGGCCATAGCAGACGTTTTGATTAATTACGCCTACGCTGGTGAGGATGTCATCTATGCACCAGGCGAATGTGGCGATAACATTGTGACTCTCAACGCATATGATAACACGTTGTCTGCCAATCAAAATGCCGCCAAAAATGCTTTCGATCCACCTCCAGGTTGTACAAATTGTGATGATCCTGGAACCATGACTCCAGGAAAATGGACCATTGTGAATTCAACGCTAGATTGTGGCGCAGGAGGTAGTTTTTCAAATGATACCGATCCAAATGCAGTATTTACAGGAAGTCCGGGAACTTATGAATTAAAATGGACGGTTGGACCATTCGGTCCATTCAATGACATTTGTGAAGATACTGTAATAGTTCAAATTACCAATTGCCCTGTAGTTGATTTTGATGGAGAAAACGATAATATTACATTTAATAATAATTATAATTTGGGTTCAGGATTTAGTATTGAATGCTGGATTAAGCCTGATGCCGTCACAAATTCTGGAGACCCCAATAATGCCATTCAAACCATCATATCCAAACGTAATGTGAATGATTTTAACAAGGGATATGATTTAAGACTTGTTAACAATATCATTTCTTTTAGTTTTGACCAAAGTTTAATAAGTTCACCATACCCGATAGGTACTGACAGATGGTATCACATAGCCGTAACCAGATTGGATGTTGGTAATAACAAGGTTTACAGCTTGTATATCGATGGTGTTTTAGTCAATAGCTTATCTGCCAACCCTCCTACTGACAATAACTATGAGTGCATTATTGGCGCAATGGGAGCAGGAAATCCACCCAATAAACCGGTAAATTATTTTTCAGGTTGGATAGACGAAGTACGGATTTGGAACAAAGCTTTAAACGTACAGCATATTCGCCAAATGATGAATCAGGAAATAAAACAGTTGGGAACCAATGTGGGAGGTGAAGTTATACCGACAAAAATTTATGGGGTAGATACCAATCAAGACGGGGTTGAAGAAGATCTGCTCACTTGGGCTAACCTAGTGGCTTATTATCGTATGGACACAAGCGATATCAATTGTGGTTATTTGAATGGTACTGCTGGAAAAGGTGTTGCCGGAAAATTGAGATATATTACAACCGAAGAAGATCAGACAGCACCAATGCCATACACCACAATAGCTGATGGAAATTGGTATGATACTTCAGCTTCATCACCTTGGACCTATGGAGATTCCGTTTGGGATTACCCAAACGCTTTGGGCGTTGACAATTCTACCCGAATTGATTGGAATATTGTAAAAACCTCGCATGATATAGAGTCTGATCTTACTTCTGTAAACCCTAGAAATATTACCCTTTTAGGCCTAATAGTGGATGCCAGCAGCGATTTGACCATTACGGCTTTAGGTGCTCAAGATGAAACTAATACTGGCCACGGCTTATGGTTGACTCAATATTTGAAATTGGATGGTTTTATGAATCTCATCGGTGAGTCCCAATTAGTACAAAAACGATATGCCACTTCTCAATTTCATGAAAGTACGCTTGATGTGAGCAGTTCGGGCTATTTAAAACGAGATCAACAAGGAACCAACAATCCGTTTAATTATAACTATTTTTCACTTTTTGGGTGTGAAGTTAATACCATTGCCAATAATATTGGAGGTGATTTATTCAATCTTCTAAAAGATGGTACCAACTCAAGTAGTCCGCAACCTATCAGTTGGATAGCTGCTCATACAGCTACCCCAACAAGCCCTATTTCAGTAAGTAGGCGTTGGCTATATACCTATAACAATTTACCGGCAAACACCTATTCTGAATGGGTTAAGATCAATGAAAACACAACCATAGCTGCTGGTTTGGGTTATACCATGAAAGGCAGTGGTGTTGGCTATCCAACAGTTGGACTACAAAATTATGCCTTTATGCTAAAACCAAATAACAATACCATAACTAATTTAATCTCCACGGGAAATAACCTTTTAACAGGTAATCCATACCCTAGTGCCATAGATTCAGATGAATTTATAAAAGACAATATTCCATTATATAATCCAAATGGCAAACGATCTGCTGCTTACGACAATAGTTCAGAGAGTACTAATGGAACCATTTATTTCTGGGATCAATTTGATCAGAATGATACACATATCTTAAGGGATTACCAAGGAGGATATGCAGTATACACTTTAGCCGGTGGTGTAAGAGCTGTGACGCCACCTATTACATCCGATGGTGTTTCGATAGCAGGAGGTAATGGTTCGAAAAGACCTGGCAGGTTTATTCCAGTTGCCCAAGGGTTCTTTGTGGCGGCTAGCCCTACAGGCGGTCTTGTAACATTAAAGAATAGACAGCGCGTTTTTGAAAGGGAAAATAACAGTAGTTCTCAATTTTTCAGATCGAATGATGGTATTAGTTCAAAGGAGAAAACAAAAGACTCCAATGTTGATGAAATTAAACGCTTAAGGCTCGATTTCAAAACTCATGATGGTGCCATAAGGCCACTACTGTTGGCATTTGTTCCCGGAGGTTTGGCTACAGATGATTTTGATTATGGCTATGATGGACTCAATTATGATTCCTTTCCAAATGATCTTTCATGGCAGATTGATGATCAGCCTTATGTCATCCAAGGTGTTGGAGATTTTAATAAGTATAAGCAATATCCTATGGCTATGTTGCTATCAGATCAGGGGGACATTGAAATTGGAGTTAGAGAATTGGAGAATTTTGAACATCCAATTAATGTATATGTTTATGATTTGTGGATGGACAAGTTTACCAAAATAAACAATAAGGCGTTTAAGATGTATTTAGATAAGGGTGAATATAAAAACAGATTCTATATTGCCTTTACCAAAGCTCAAAATAAATTATTGGAAACTACAGATATACAATTAGAAAATATTGTGATTAACTTTTTAAATAGCACTAAAGAAATCTTTATTAGAGTACAAGACATTACGGATGTTAAACAAGTATCTCTTATTAATCTTTTAGGACAAACTGTAAGATCATGGACGATGACCACTTTGCCGAATACATCGAAAAGTGAATTTAGAATTCCTGTAAAAGATATTTCTGAAGGAATCTATATCGTTAAAGTTGAAACAAACACAATTATTTATAACAAAAAGATCACTATTACTCAATAACTAGCTTATAAAAAAATGCTATACTTTGTTAAGGATATTGAGAATAAGTGAATAAAATTATAATCTGTTTAGATACAATAAAACTCAAAATCAAAAAAACTTGATAGTTTTTTTATAATTTACTATATCTATAATGGATTTGAAAGCACTTTAAAAAGCTTTGCTATAATCTTGAGATTTTAATTACCTAATTCAGTTTCATATTTAGATAAAATCATTTATTATCATTAAATTAGAGGATTATCTTATATGTTTTATGGATAGACGTGGCATGATAAAACAGTCTTCTTATGCTATTGCAGGAATAGTAGTGTAGCAATAATAGTATCGGCTTGAAAAACTTAATATTTCCGGTTCAAACTATAACAAAGTTACGCACCCTCATTTTATAAGATAGCACAAAAAAAGGGAGGCATAACACTTCCCATTAATTTAAAATTAGGTTTATACCTTTATAAAATCT
Source organism: Gilvirhabdus luticola (assembly GCF_040117515.1). Lineage (NCBI taxonomy): Bacteria > Pseudomonadati > Bacteroidota > Flavobacteriia > Flavobacteriales > Flavobacteriaceae > Gilvirhabdus > Gilvirhabdus luticola. The sequence continues at coordinate 14,767 of NZ_JBEEEN010000013.1, read as the reverse complement.
ATAATTTTTTGAATTTAAACGATTGCCCGCCTACTGAAGCTTCGTACATCAAACCTCCTTTTTGCATAGTAAATATCATAACACCGTCTTGATATTTAGCATCGGCTGATGCTCCAGCTGTAACAGCAACTGCAGATGCTTGAGCTGCAAGCTCTACCTTATCCTTCTTAAAACGTTCTAAATCTGCTTTTGTTTCAAAGAAAATGATCTCTCTGTACGCTTGTCCACCCCATTGAAATCCTATACTTAATTGTTTCAATTTTGCCAATCCTATCTTTTCACCTTGCTCATAGACTACACCATTACCGGCCGCACCACCAACGCCAATAGCGCCTTTTCCAACATTAGGAAAAATGGCATAACCATAAGAATTAGCAAAATGCTTTTTCATCTGATAATCCATCTTCAAAAATTCTTGCTTGGCATCATCAGCATCTTTAATGATTTCGTCTTTCTTTTTTTCAGTTTGGGCCGATAGTGTAAACCCCGCTATAAGGAATAGTAGTACAAAAGCTCTGATAGTTTGTGTTTTCATGTTTTCTATGATTTGTTTATTATTATCCAAATTTGCTATGAATTTAACTAAATAAATCGTAAAAATTAACTCTAACCATATTAAGTTATTAAAAATAAAAACATGGTATGATTTTTTAAAATTTGATAACTTTATAAAACTTATATAAGCTATTGGAATAGCTATTAATTAAAACAAAAAACTATGAGACCAAAAGTATTTTTAATAGCATTTTTCGTTTTTACAAAATTTGGCTTTGCACAAGTTAAAAGTGATTACGACAAGAATGTTGATTTTACGCAGTATAAAACCTATACATTTGCAGGTTGGCAAGAAGACAGTGATAAAATTTTGAATGATTTTGATAAGAAGCGTATCAAAGAGGCACTTAAGTCAGAGTTTGCTTCCAGAGGGTTAAGTCCGGTGCAATCTAATGGTGATGCTACAATAACATTGTTTATTGTTGTAAACCAAAAAACGAGTACTACAGCCTACACCTCTTTTAATGGCACCTATGGTTATAGAGGTCGTTGGGGTTGGGGAACAGGTCCTGGTATGGTTACTGCAAACACAACCTATAGTGAGAATGACTATTTAGAAGGTACTCTAGTAGTAGATATGTACGATAGCGCTGGCAAGAACTTAATATGGCAAGGTATCATTACAGCAATTGTACAAACCAAACCAGAAAAAAGAGAAAAATCGATTCCAAAGAATATTAAAAAATTAATGAAGAAATATCCTGTAAAACCATAATCAGTATTTCTATTTTTTTAATTAAACTTTAATGATTATTTAAGATAAACTATATGCACTTTTAGTTTACTAATTTGTACCTTTAATCAAAATATTTGTGAACTTATATTATAATAACATACTAAATCTATAGACTATGCAAACATTAAGATTAGGAGACGTAGCTCCAAACTTTACGGCACAATCAACAGAAGGAGAAATCAATTTTCACCAGTGGCTAGGCGATGGTTGGGGAGTTTTATTCTCTCATCCAGCAGATTACACTCCAGTGTGCACTACAGAACTCGGTACAGTAGCCAAGTATAAAGCAGAATTTGATAAACGCAATGTAAAAGTGGTAGCCTTAAGTGTTGATGGATTAGAATCGCACCGTGGCTGGGTTCAAGACATTAACGAAACTCAAAATACTACAGTCAACTTTCCCATCATCGCTGATGAAGATAGAAAAGTGGCACAACTGTACGATATGCTACATCCCAATTCTGATGAAAAAGGAACGGTTCGTTCTGTATTTGTCATTGGGCCAGATAAAAAAATTAAATTGACTATTACCTACCCTGCTTCAACAGGTAGAAATTTTGATGAACTGTTACGCGTTATTGATTCGCTTCAATTAACAGCATATCATAAAGTAGCAACACCAGCAAACTGGAATAATGGTGAAGACTGTGTGGTAGTCCCAGCAGTGGCTACAGAGGATATTCCTGCGTTATTCCCAAAAGGTTTCAAGGAAATAAAACCTTATTTAAGAACTACTCCACAACCCAACTGGAATTAATTTCTGTTTATAAAATTAAAAAGCTCCCACAATTGGGAGCTTTTTATTGAAATCAATTATTGAATGTTTCTTTTTAGGGATTAATAGCTAATTTACTTTATGTTTCATCCAATAATTTATAGGTAGCAAATATAATACTAAACTTGAGTTTTTTAAACATCTTTTTGTCCAAAAGCTTTAGTACATTAACTTTTAAAAATTTAGATTTTTAATCATCAAAAAAAACCTAGATGTTAAAGATCATCTAATCATGAGCTTACTAAAAAATTCTTCGTTTTATTGATTTATTTGTATAAACTCTTTCTATGCTTTTTCTTTTTTATTCCTGAAATGACTGATCAAAAATAAAATTCCAACAACAGCAAAAGGAATGGTAATTATTAAAATAATTCCTAGGCTCATAATGATCGAATGATTCATTCTATAATTATGTGAAAAAACAATTGGACTCAAACCTAGTCCGATTAAAATAAATATTATACCTCCAACAAATTCCTTTTTCCATGCCAAAATGAGTAAGCCAAGTAAAATAAATGAAGGAATCATATGCATTAAAAAAGCACCTATCTGTTGCCAAAAAGAAAGTTCTGTCGAAAACGCATCCAACGCAAACAAACTCACAAAAGAAATAGCCACAATACAAAGAATACGAGGCAACCAATAAAATAATTTTCTCGATCTTTTCATAATTAGCTTTTATAGATAATCAATAAATGTAATTCTGCGATTAAGAAAAAACAATGATATATGTCAGTATAGATTAGTTGATTACTCAAAAAAAAAATTGACCGAACTAAAAATATTACTAAACCATTTTAAAATTCATACCAAATGTTAAATATTGTTAAATTAATACTTTGTTATACATAGTTCTGTAACAAATTTTACATTATATCGTCTATTAGGTATAAACAAATTATTAAAAATCATTAACCATAAAATATAGAAATTATGACAACTATAGAAAAACATCATATTCCTAGAATTTTTGATAGAAGCAAAAGTTACACTTGGAATAACGTAAGACGATATAAATAAAAATTTATAAACGTTTCATCAATCAAATCAAAAAAAGAGTATGTTAATTCATACTCTTTTTTTTATAGTAATATGTTACAATTATTAGTATACTTTTAAATTAAAGAAAGATTTTTAAAATTATCAATATTTATAGCTATTATTGGTTATATAGGTCTATATTGAGGAAATTATAAACAACTTTATATGAAAATTAATTACCAAAGTAATTTGAATCCAAAAGCGTATAACATAATTAATAAATTTGTTTTTAGTATTGTTATATGTTTTACAATCACAAACGCTTGGTCGCAATCGGCTGTCTTGTACAATTTTGATTTTCGTGTTCCTGATGCCTACAGACATGAAATTCAAGAGTATGATCAAAAAGGGAAAAAGAAATATAAAAAAGACTATTACGGTAAAATGGTTCTTGATAAATATTTAGAGCCAATATCCGTTGAAGAAGTGCACTCTATATGTGAATCTGCTGCTGAAATGTTTAAGCGTAAATATGGTTATACAGATGTAAAAATGATGTACCCTACAGGTTCAGGTTCCACAACCGGTAAAGTATCAAATTTTCCTAATAAAGGGTTTAAAAAGGCTGTTAAAAAGAATACTGTTGACGCCTATATCACAATGGAATTTAGAATTGAAAATAGGGTTTTTGCTCCACAAACATCGCTATATTATGAAGAAAAAGGTATGGAAAGAACCATGTTTATGAATATTACATTAAGCTATACAATCTTTAACGCACAAGAAAATATTATTGACCAAAAAGAAATTAGTTTAAAAGATGAGTTGGATCAGCTTTTTAGTGAAAATTATAATTCAGAAATTGTTGAAAAAGGTTATAAGCTACGGAAACTATATTTAACTAAAGAAGAGCTTTTTTCCATTTACGAATTGGCAGAACAAAAAATTGAGGTATTGGAGTAAATATATGTTTTGATTTCAAAGACTCGTAAAATTTAATACTCATTCAATGGTCATGATAAGTTCACAACGCATTACAGTTTCTTTATTGCTATGTATTATAGGTCTTTTTTTTAGTTTTAATTCAACCGCTCAACAAGCAGTCTTGTTCAATTTCGAATTCCAGGTACCGGAAGATTATAGGAGAGCAATTCAGCAATATGATGGAGGAGGCAATAAGAAATATAAAAAAGATCTATACTCCAATAAAATGATTTTAGATAAATCTGTTGAAACTTTGTCCAAAAAAGAAGTGAATAAAGTTTGTGAGATGGCTGCAGAAATGTTTAAGCAAAAGTATGGATATAGTGAAGTAACGATGATTTATCCTCTATATGGTTACAATGGGTTTAATAGATTAGATGATTTTCCTAACCTTAAATTCAAAAAAGCAGTAAAAAAGAAATCGGCAGATGTTTATATTGCTATGGAAATTAAAATTGAAAGTAAAGAACCTTTTGTTCAATGGTCGGATGTTTTGGGACCAAAAACTTTGGAAGAATTTGGCGTTGAAAAAATAATGTTTATGGATGTCACAGCTACTTACACCATTTATAATCCTAAAGAGGATATAATTGATCAAAAAAAATTAATGCTCACTGACCTTACAGATGATTTAAATACTTATTTTATTGATTATCCAAAAGAAATGGATGAAAAGGGCAGGTATAAACTCTTGAAGCCTTACTTTTCTAAAAGCGATATTATTGGCATCTATACAATTGTAGAACAAAACTTCAAAAACAAAGAATAAATTACATTTCCTCTGCCTATTCCTTTATTATAAATCAAGATATAAGTAGGATTAATATTTTTTAAAATAAACTTTATTCAATCAAAGATTTCTGTGAAGACAATTTTTCCATTCTCATAATAATTCCATACACCAACTTGCACACCTTCTTTAAAAAAGCCTGACATTATTTTTATTCCTTGGTCGTTATAAACGTTCATTTCTCCATCTTCTTTTCCTTCTTTATAGTTAACCAATCCCTTTAACTTACCATTTGAATGGTATAACTTTAGAGTATCAATTTTTTTATCTTCCCAATAATTAACCGTATTCATTAAATTGCCATTGTCATAGTATTCATTCCAAAGACCGTGCTTATGGCCGTTTAAATAATTGCCTGTTATTTTTAACTCTTTATTGTCATAATATTCTTGATAAACTCCATCTTCAAATACACTATCTTCTGGTATTTCTAATTCTTCAGAATTTTTTATGGTAGCTTGATTATCTGTTGCATTATTACCGACATTCATTTTTAAATTCCTATTAGATTCCTTCTCTTGGGGTCCAAAACCTTGCCCAATTGTAAAATCACCATCATTACCTGATATAACAGCCGCAGCAAGTCCTGCATAAACAGCAGCACTAAAAAGTGCACCACCTAATGTGCTTTCCTTTGGCTGTTTATAATCGTCTTTTATTTTAATCCAACCAATATTATCTGGCATTCCTTCAAAAATGTCAATATAGCGTTTTGCCTCATTTTTATTGTTAAAACGAACAACTCTTCCATGAACCAAAGTGGTATCTGCTTTATGATAAATAAACTCACCCAATTGAAATATATCATCAAAGTTTACATCGCCATAAAAATTTAGATTGTCTGGCTGTGCATCAATGTAAGATGATATTACAAGGCATACCCATAAGAGTTTTAGTTTCATAATTAGTTGGTTTTAATAGAATTATTAACAAGGTACGCGTTTTTAAAATATGAATAGCTGGTTGATAATGATAAAACACATATCATTTTTTAGTACCTTTCTAAACCATTCAAGATATTATTATTCTTATCCCAAAAAAAATTATAGTCTTTTGGGTAATTTAATTATTAAATTAAAACTATAATTTCTTATGAAAAATCTTCTTTTAATATTATTCGTTATTCCTTTTATTACACTTGGGCAAGAGGAAAAGATATCAAATTTAGATGATATATTTACTGTTGGCTTAAAGATTAAAAAAATTATACCAACTAATAATAAGAGACTTCATAAATAATTTTTAGGTATTATTACTTTCATAATAAATAAATTATTAAGGCCGCTAATGTGAAAATAATTAAAGCAAGTTCAGAGGCTATATAAATATTTGCCCATGTACTTTTTAGTCCTGTTAAGTTGTATAATGTTTTCATAATATAAGGTTTTAATTATACACTACTATAAGGTACCTCATTATAAGCAAATTTAATATGACAAATATCAGTTTAATTTCATAATCATAGTCATAAAATTGGCGTGTGGTGTTATAGCCTTTTATCGCTTTAGCTATTTTAGGGTATGTGTATAACATTTGTTTTAAGTTCAGCAAATTGAGTAATTAGAGATTTTTATAGTTCAGGGGGTAGTATTTGTTAGGAAAGTAATTATCGTCTGCGTTATAGTGATTAATCCAGATTAAACATTAGTGAATACCTATCCAGACTATGCCCATATTAAAAACTCCTGCATTCTATAAAAGCATTCTGTTCTCCATCATAGACAACCTCAACAAAGAATTTATTAATAGAGTAACGGTTAATTTTAATGTCTTCGGTTATATAGTTATCCAGAAATACACCTTTATCCCAAACAGTTGCCTGTTTTTCTTCAAGGGTTAGAAAGTTAATTTCGTATAAGGCCATTTATCTAAAAATAAAACCATGTTGATTAAAATAATCATATTATTTATAATGAAAAGGGCAACAAAATGTTTCATTTTGTTGCTACGCAATTCTCAAAAAATTAATTAAGAACATCTTAATTGTCTTTTTTTTTAATCTTATATCTTGCCTCCAAAGTTGATCGTAATTGAGTGAAAATTACCTGTTATGTCTGTGAATATTTTTTTAGAATTATAGTCAACAAGATTAAACTTGTATCTTATCCCAAAATAATTTTTCTTATTATAGTAAAATCTATACATCAGACCAAAATTAATGTTTGGCGAAAAAATATTCGTTGGTTGGTCTATTGTAATTCTATCTTCACCAAAAAATAAGGTTTCCCACCAATTTGGATCACGATAAACACCAGGTTCAATTTCAAACACATCCAGTCCCAAACCTCCTAATATTAATATTTGATTTTTATTATTGGACCAAATATCCCTCAAAATATCAATGCCAGCATAACCCCCCAAATAATGATCGGTCGATGTGCCATCTGCTAGTTGATATTCACTACTTGTTTTGCCAAAACGAACGTCGATTGTTAGATCATAAATCATTCGCTTATGTATAAGACCAAACGAAAAGCCAAATGTGGGTTTAACTCCAATGAGTTTGACTTGATTGGTGGGCATGAATATACCAAGAGAAACGTCATAGTGAACTTTTCTTTTTTTTATGGTATCATTAATAGATTTGAGCTCACGAAGCTTTGTTTCAGATTTGGATTGTTCAATGAATAATTCATCTTTAAATGTAATTATTTCTAAAGTATTTTCATTTACCACTACACCATTCTCAAAATCATTCTGTACAAAACCCAAAAAGGGAATAAATACAATAATGACAAAAGCAATATTTTTCATTTTTTCTCAAATTTATTTACAATGTTTTAAATGAAAGAAAGTTGAACTAGAGTTCTTAATATAACCGTCAGTATACAATTTTATACCCAACCAATAATACTTAATTTCTACTTGAACGCAGCTATCATTTGTGTTTTTTAGGATGTTTTCAAGTCTTTTTTTTTCATTCTCTCTTATACTTTCTATTTTCATTTCACCTTCGCACTGATTTTCATCATTTATTTTATAAAAATGAATATTCCATTCATCATAACAGGGGAGGTCAAGATCTCCAGTAATTTGACCATCAGTAGCCGGTGCCTCACAGGAAAATATAAATGCCAAGATTAGATTGAGAATAAAAACCTGTGTATGAATTATTTTTGTTTTCATAATTATTTAATTCATTGTTTCAATAAATTTATAATGACCTTTCCGAATGAATGTCCCAAATAATTTATGATAGATAAATCAGGATTTATTTTATAATAAATAAATTTAATTGTACCATTAAAAATGTAAAATGACGATTATCAGTTTAGGTTAATTAACTATATTAAAAAAAGATTACTTATTTAAAATGTGGCGTATTTTTGTAGTAACTGATATATATCATTTTGTTAAATTTTTATATGATTATATTTGTATCGCTATTAATTAAAGAAGACTTTTTATAGTCGAATAAGGGGATTATTTTTAACCTAAATAATCCCCTTTTTTATTGAAACTTTTCGGAATACTTATCAAGACTTTGCCCATATTTGAAGGATTTTACTTCTGTAATAGCATTATATTTTGAATCATAAACAACCTCAACAAAGAGGTTATTTTTAATTCAAAATATAATTCTTACATTACCATCATATTCAAGATATTATTCTTAATCTCCCCCTAAAAATTATAGTTTTTTGAATGGATTTTATAAATCTTAAACTAAAATTTCAATGAGATCTGTTTACTTATTAATATTAGTGATGTTACTACTGGTTAGCCAGCATGGAGTTGCTCAAGATATTCATATTCAAAAAAAAGTTGTAACTGGTAAAATAATCGATATCAATGGGTTGCCCATAATTGGAGCCAAGATTTCTGTTAACGGAACTACTAAAAATACTACCACAAATTTTGACGGAAAATTTAGTTTAGAGATAGAAAATGAAAACACAATTTATATAAACTATGTTGATTTCAAACCAATTGAAGTGATTGTGAATCCACAAACCAATATTACATTTCTACTTCAAGAAACTAATAGCACTAAAACTCAAACAAATTTGACGCGTAAAGAAATGCGAAAAATAAGAAAATCGCAAAACAAGCAACCAGATAAAGGTATTGGCTCTAATACTGTGGAAAACTTGTTTTACATACTAAAGGCCGTAGCAGATTAAATTAGAATGCAAGTTACATTCCATGTCATAGGGGAAATAATAAAATATCTTTAAGGAATAAGAAATTTTAATTTTTGTGGAAGTATTAGGAGACGAACAGGTGTGTGTCCAATAAATTCGCCATCAATTTCAATTGGGCAAGGTTTATTAGTATGATAAACATTTATACTTTTTATACTATTATAATGAACTTGAGGATGTTGGATAACTTCACCTCTTTTTATTTTTCCTATATTCTTAAAATAATCTAGTAAAGTAACATTGCCAATGCACGTGATGTTTAATACATTGTCTTGAATATTAGCCTTTGGAGCAATGCATAAACCATATCCAAAAAACTTACCGTTACATACTGCAAGCGTTAGTATTTTACCAGTAAACTCAATATCACCTTCAACCCTTATCTCTGGTTTTTTATATTGAATCATCCCTTGTAAAATTGCCAGCGCATACTTCATTTTACCTGACAACAACTTGGTTTTATGTTTTAAAATTTTTTGGGTTACAAATCCTCCAAGGCCTATATCAGCAATATTTATGAATCGTCTTTTAGGAGTAGTGTTTATATCAATACCTTCAACAAGCCCAATGTCTATTTGTCTATAGCAATCATTTTTAATTAAATTAAAAAGAAATTGAGCGTTAAGTTTAAGATCTAGACCTCTTGAAAAATCGTTACCAGTTCCATAAGGTAATAAACCAATAATTATGTTCGACCTAAGATCAATACCATTAATAACTTCATTTAGAGTGCCGTCACCACCAACAGCAATAATATAATCGAATTTTGAATTGTTTTCCTTTGCTATAATCGTGGCATGACCCAAGTAATTGGTTAATACAACCTCAACTTTTGAAAAGAAATCCTGATTAGAAAAGAAGTCTAAAACAGTCTGTAGTTTTTTACTTTGCTTTTTAGCTCCATTTACAATAAAGAGTATTCGTTTCAAGTGTTTTTATAAAAAAGTTTATACTACAACAAATCTATGCATTTATTATTTTGATTCTTTATTTACTTCCCGATACAAAATGTATTTTTATAGCATTTACAATACTTTATTTCACTCAAGGCACATATAAGGTACAAAATGACACTGATTTTTAATTATTCATATAATCCTGCCATAAAATAAGAACATATTTTTCAATATTATTTTCCTTTCTTTTCAAAAAACCGTATTCATATACAAACAGATAAACATCTCCTTTTAAATTTTTCCAGTAATGGGTGAAAAAGTTGGGATCAAAACCCTCTTTATGAAGTGCCGAGGCTCTAATGGTAGCCTTTCCTGCCTTGTTATAATTTTTTAGAAGTTTTCGATTATGTTTTAGCTGTTTATCAACCTTTTGGTAAAAGCTTGCACCCTTTATTTTGGTCTGTTGGTATTGGTAGGAACTTTTACAATGAACATCACAATATATCTTATCGGAGCGACCCTCTAAAACCTTACCACAATTTAGGCATTTCTTCATAACTGTATATTATGCGGATAATATACGTATAATATTCTGCTAAATAAAAAACAACTCCTAATATTGTTTTATGAAACCTAATAAACACATCACTCTAAAACATCTTTTAGTAGACAACAATAAAATTATTGGTCTAAAGTTCCATTCGGATAAGGTTCTCAACAGTATGGTAAAGGAACTTAAAGGGATATCTTGGAACAATGAATTTAGTATGTTCTGTTTACCAAACAACAAGAAAAACCTAGATGCCATCTTTAATCTTTTTAGAGGCGTGGCTTGGATAAACACCAATTACTTTTTCCAAAAATCCAATTCAAAAAATTTAGAAGAGGAATTTGATGTGGCATGGTTCAGAAAAAGGCAGTTACCCAATGATTACAGAACCTGTCCTGAACCTTATTTGGATAAGCTGGAGCTTAAACGCTATGCCAACAATACGGTAAAGACTTATGTGTCTTGCTTTGAGAGATTCATTAACTATTATCCAAACGTTGAAGTTGATAGTCTTAATGAGCAAGATATAAGACATTATTTAAAAACGCTTGTCAATAAAAACTGGTCAAGTTCCTACATTAACCAAAGCATCAATAGTATTAAATTTTACTATGAAATCGTACTTGGAATGCCCAACAGGTTCTATGAGATCGAACGTCCGAGAAAGGAAAGGAAACTGCCCATAGTGCTTTCAAAAGATGAGGTTAGGTCATTGATAGATGCTACAAACAACATGAAGCACAGATGCATCTTGGCTCTACTCTATTCCGCTGGATTGAGGCGAAGCGAACTGTTGAATCTTAAACCAAAGGACATTGACAGTAAACGAATGTTGATAAAAGTGAACGATGCCAAAGGAAATAAAGACAGATATACACTTCTGGCAAATTCTGTATTGGAAGATTTACGAAAGTACTATTTGGAATACAAACCTCAAAACTATCTCTTTGAAGGTCAGGTTAAAGACAAGTATAGTGCAAGTAGTATTCTTAATATAATCAATAATGCACGTGAAAAAGCAGGAATTAAAAAACATGTAACTGCACATACTTTAAGACATAGTTTTGCTACTCACCTACTTGAAAACGGAACCGATTTAAGATATATTCAGCTACTTCTGGGACACAACTCTACCAAGACTACAGAAATTTACACGCATGTAGCTACCAATAGTTTTAATTCTATTAAAAGTCCTATTGATTTGTAAGAATTTTATTTAATTTTAACCGAATAAACATAATGGATATAAACACAATGTGTTTATTCCTACGTTGTAACACATTTACAAAAGACAAATTAAAATAAGAAAATAAAGGCCCAAAAGGGCCTTTATTATTTAATATAAGTTAAAAAGTGCAATTCTTCTTTTACACATTAAGTGATAAGGATACTGGTACTTTGTTTGTAACAATGTCAAAAACAGGTGACATATATGCAAAGGAGATTAATTTTTGCTTTTCTTCCTCTGTAAGATCTCCTTCTATCTTAAAGTTCACTTTGATATTCTGATAACCATTTCTAATAGTTTCGTCCAATCCTAAAAAACCTTGAACATCAAGATCTCCTTCTAAACTTGACTCTACATGGTCCACAGAAATTCCGTTTGCAGCAGCATGAAGCATCATGGTTGTGGTCATACAACCTGCCAAACCATGAAGAATAAATTCTACAGGGTTAGCACCTTCGTTGTTTCCCAATAAAATTGGTGGTTCGCTGTTGTCAAAAACAAATGGTTCCTTTCTGGTTTCGTCTTCTGTACAAGCACCATAAAAATCTTGAATAGTACTTCTGTTGTGTCCTCCAGAAATCCATTTGTTTCTTGCTCTAAATTTAAATTTTGCAATTTCTGGGTTAGATTGAATTGCTCCAACGGTATCCATAATATCTTGAGATTTGAATCCGTTTACTGTTTTTTCTAATGTTTCCATTTTTAAAATATTTTATTGGTTTATAATATCTACAAATAAGCACTTCTTATGCCTAATTTATAAATTATTGATTATCAGCATTTTAAAATATTTATCGCTAAATAATATTGCCGATATTTCGTCATAATTCAATTTTTAGGTAACTTAATTTCGTCAATTATTATTTTTCATCATGCAACAACCAAAAAGAACACCAGCAATAATTGCTTTAAAACAAATTGTAGAAAGCACCTCTCAATTTACTGGGAAAGAATTTTTTAAAGCGCTAGTAAAGGACTTAGCTGAAATTTTGGATGTCTATGGCGTTTGGATCACAGAATACTGGGAGGAGCAAAATAAATTAAATGCCTTAGCTTTTTGGTTGGAGGGAGCATATGTTGATAAATATGAGTATTCAGTGCCCAACACCCCTTGTGAGCCTGTTTTAAATGCGCACGACATTTGTCATATACCTAGTAAAGTAATTGACCTCTACCCAAAAGATCCTGATCTTAAACCTTTAGGGGCAGTTAGTTATATGGGCATCTCCTTAAGAGATATTGATGGGAAAATACTGGGGCATTTGGCTTTATTAGATAATAAACCCATGCCCGAAATCCCTGAAGTATTTGCGATTTTTAAAATATTTGCTTCCAGAGCAGCAGCGGAATTAAGACGTGAAATAATTCAAAGAAAAGTCATTGAAAGTGAATCTAAATTAAATAGGTTAGTTAATGGCACAACAGATGCCATCATTGAATTCAATTCAGAAATGAAAATTACTCAAGCTAATGATGCCGCTAATCAGCTATTTGAATTTAAAGACCATAAATTTTTAGGAATAGATGTTAAGAATCTATTTGATTCTCATTCCTCCAAAACCTTTGAATTATCAATTCTCAATTACAACAATTTATGTGACACAAATGGCTCTCTAAATTTCAAAGACCCTCTTGTATGTCTCAATTGTAAAGGCGAGTCCTTTCCCTCCAAAATTAATATATCCTCCTACCTCTTTGAAAATAATTTATACTATGCATTGTACATAAGAAGCATAAAGGATGAAGTTTCTAGGAATATAAAAATCAAAGAGTTAAATGCTGAAACCGCTATGCTCAAAGAGAAAGTAAATGCACAACAATTCAATTATATTATTGGTGACAGCGAGCCTATCAAGAAATGTCTTGAACTGGTAATTCAGGTGGCTCGTACTAATGCCAATGTATTGATTCTTGGTGAAACTGGCACAGGAAAGGAATTATTCGCTAAAGCGGTACATGAGTCAAGTAATAGAAGTTCTAAACCTATGATAACATTAAATTGTGCTGCACTACCTGCTGAATTGATAGAAAGTGAACTCTTTGGACATGTTAAAGGGGCTTTTACTGGAGCATTAACATCTAGAGAAGGCCGGTTTTCTTTAGCAGATCAAGGAAGCATATTTCTTGATGAAATAGCTGAACTTCCGCTGCCATTACAAGCCAAGCTACTACGAGTGATTCAAGAAGGTACTTTCGAGCCTGTTGGAAGTTCGGAAACCAAAAAAGTGGATGTTAGAATAATTGCAGCCACCCATAGAAATCTTCAAAAACACATTGAAGAGGGTAAATTTAGAGAAGATCTCTTTTACAGACTTAATGTTTTTCCTATCAATTTACCGCCTTTAAGAGAAAGAGGACATGACATTATCCTTATTGCAAATGCTTTTTTCGAAAAATTTACAAAAAACAAAGCCCTTTATGTCATGCCATTAACTAAACGGGATTTAAATAAACTATCGTTATATCATTGGCCTGGAAATGTTAGAGAGCTTCAAAATATTATTGAGCGAGGCATTATCACTTCCACAGATGGAAATTTTAATCTTGATTCCATTTTGCCTAATTCAGAGAATAAATCCCATGAAAAATCTAAAAGCCCCAACATACTTACTATTGATGATATTATGGAAATAGAAAAAAATAATATTATAAAAGCTTTAAATCTTACAAACTGGAGAATTTCAGGTGAAGACGGTGCTGCTCAATTACTAAACCTTCCTAGAACAACCTTAACTTCTAAAATTAAAAAATTTGGGATAAAGCAGGTAGCTATAGGGTAAACTGATTATTTTAATGAAGGTTTAGTATTTTTTATAACCAGATGACAACTAAATTACGTAATTCTAATAAAATAGCTCTTATTCAAAAATAAAATAATTATCATTAGCAAAGGATAAATGTAAAAAAGAAAATATAAATAAAAACGTGTTACAACACCGTGTATAATTAATGGTTAGTTCTCGCCTACTTACGAAAATCCTCGCGGATTTTCTATTCGGTTTTTATTTGTTAAATTTAGTGCTTAACCACGCAGCTAATCATACACGAACACGTTATAGGTCATTAAAAAACTAAACGCAATGAAACATTTTAATACAATCTCATTTTTAATAATTTTATGTTTTAC
>NZ_JBEEEN010000012.1:0-37341 GCF_040117515.1 Gilvirhabdus luticola | reverse complement strand
TTTACGGAAGTGATATGAGTCTTTGGAAAATGGCTGCCAATTCTTTAAAATTAAGAATGGCGATGCGTATTGCAGATTCTAACCCATCTGTTTCTAAACAAATGGCGGAAGCTGCAGCAGGTGCTGGAGTAATTACAGATAATGCTGATAACTTTAGCATCACTTACGAATCTGCTTCTCCTAATACAAACCCTGTATGGAGAACATTGGTAGAAAGTGGTCGTGATGATTTTGTTGCTGCAAATACTCTTGTAGATGCCATGAACGATTTAGATGACCCTCGTAGAGATTTCTATTTTGAACTTCACGAAGGTGCTTACTCTGGTGGTATTTATGGTAGTGCCAATGCATCTTCAGGATTTTCTGCTTTATCAGATGAGTTAAAAGACCCTGCACTTCCAGGTAATTTTATTACTGCTTCTGAAGTACATTTCTTATTGGCTGAAGCTTCAGCCAGAGGCTACTCTGTAGGTGGTACTGCTGCAGGACACTATAACATGGGTATTGCTCAATCTATCATGGAATGGGGTGGAGATCAAACAATGATCGATACTTATATGGCAAACCCAGATGTTGCTTTTGCAACTGCTCCTGGTAATGACATGCAGAAAATAGCAATGCAAAAATGGATTGCTATGTTTAACAATGGTATGGAAGGTTGGACTACTGTTCGATTATTCGATTATCCAATATTAAATGCAATTGAAACTGGTGAAGCTATGCCTGTTAGATTCTTGTACCCTCAAGATGAACCACAGCTTAATGGTGAATCTTATGCAGCCGGTGCTGCTGCAATTGGTGGTGACTTAAAATCAACTAAACTTTTCTTCGACGTTAACTAGAACTTAAGTTTTATATAAATAAAAGCCGTTAGACATTTCTAACGGCTTTTTTGTAAGTTCGTATATTGTCTTTCGACAAAATCACACATAGATCAAAAATGAGAATATTAGTATTTTTTCTAATCGTTGTATTTTACAGCTGTTCATCTGGTAGCGATGAATCTTCTTCGCCCAATAATAGCAATACTAATCCCACAAGCAATAATTTGTGGTGTGTACCAATAGAGAATATTGCCGGTGGAGTATTGGAATTTCCAATAATTGATAATCCTCAATACAATAGTGTTTCAGAAATTGAAAGTATTAATTATCTAGCAGATAATTCTAAAGTAGCCATACTTAAAATTGAGGATCAAGTTTTTGTTTATCCATATGATTATACTAATTATTCTGAAGTTGTAAATGATACTTTTCAAGATTTTAATTTTGCCCTTACTTATTGTCCAATTACAGAAACAGCCCTTTGTTTCAACAGAAATTTAGTAGGAAATGAAACTATAACAATTATGGCTTCAGGTTATCTTTATAAAGAAAATTTGGTGCATTCTGATACAAATGGAAAATATTTCTGGTCACAGATGCTTAATGAAGGTTTGCGTGACTCTAGCAAAGATATCAAACTAAATACTATTAATATAATTGAAACCAATTGGTTAAATGTTAAACTTCAATTCCAAAATGCTTTAGTTTACAACCATCCAAATATTAATAATTGTGATTGTGATGAAACTTTTGAATCCATAGATTTTGACAATTTATTTGGAGTCATTAATAATCAAGTGAACAATAAATCCGTTCACTTATTTAATTACAATAATTTTGTAAATGGTAAAGCTATTGATTTTATTTCGGTTAATGGAAAAAACACTGTTGTAGTTGGTAGCAAAGAAAATATTTTCTTTAATGCTTTTTATATTCCAACCAATTTAGACTTTGAAGCACTTAATAAAAATGAGTTTCCAAATATCTTAACGGATAATGAGGGAAACATTTGGGATATTTTTGGCAAAGCTGTCCAAGGCCCGCGTGAAGGCCAAAATTTAGAATCTCCTCTATCCTACTTTGGTGCTGAATGGGCTTGGAATGAATTTTTTGATAATATCACAGTTCACAATTAATCTTTGTAAAATATTATTTTAATTAGACTATCAATTTAGGAATGGATTTTTTGATACCTTTGGTTCAATGGAAAAAAAGACCCAAATTTTTGGTTTAAGAGCTGTTATAGAAGCAATAAATTCAGGTGAAAGTATTGATAAAGTATTCTTGCAAAAAGGCTTAAGAGGTGAATTGTTTAATGAACTTGAAGGATTGTTAAATTCTAATTCAATTAATATTTCTTATGTTCCTGTTGAAAAGCTGAATAGACTCACTAAAAATAATCATCAAGGAGTTGTGGCGAATATCTCTCCTATTGAGTTTCATGATTTAGACAGTTTAGTTTTAAATACAATTGAATCGGGAGAAACACCTTTGTTTTTGCTATTAGATCAGATAAATGATGTGCGTAACTTTGGTGCAATAATTAGAACTGCAGAGTGTACTGGTGTTCATGGTATTATAATTCAAAAAAAAGGAGGAGCTCCAGTTAATGGAGATACGGTAAAAACCAGTGCTGGAGCTGTATTTAGAGTACCTATCTGTAAGGTAGATCATATAAAAGACGCCATGTTCCATTTACAATCTTGTGGCATTAAAGTTATTGCTGCTACTGAAAAAACAAACAACTCAATCTATGATGTTTCATTTAAAGAACCTTGTGCCATTATTATGGGATCTGAAGATAGAGGTATTTCGCCTTCAATTTTAAAACTTGTAGATGATAAAGCCAAATTACTACTATTAGGAGATATTGAATCGTTAAATGTTTCTGTGGCTTGTGGCGTATTTTTGTATGAAGCCATCCGGCAACGCCTTTAATCTTTATCATTGGGTTTATAAGTATAATTTATTTTGGATTGAGAAACATCATTATCTGAATCTTCTTCGTTTAAGTTTGCGACGAAATTTCCATTTTCATCAAAATGCTTTAAAAAAGGATCCTGATCTTCATTGTAATCTTCTGTTTCCCAAAGATACTTTTTAGGTTTTGCAATTTCTTTTCTAAAAATTAAAGCAAACAAAATTCCTGTAATCAATCCTGATAAATGCCCTTCCCAAGACATACCATCTTTAATTGGCATCGTATACCAAATCATACTTCCATAAAGAAAAACAACAAGTAATGATAAAGCTATCAAACGATAATGTTTGGCAAAAATGCCTTTAAAAAAAGTGAAACTTACTAAAACATATATTAATCCACTCGCACCAATGTGAAAAGCTGGTCTACCAATACTCCATGTTAAGAATCCAGAAAGCAAAATACCATAACACAGAACTTTCCAAGCTATGGGTTTATAGAAATAAAACACGGCGGTCGACAACACAAATAAAGGAATGGTATTATGATATAAGTGTTCAATACCACTATGTATAAAAGGACTAAACAGAATACCTTTAAGTCCACTCAAGGTTCTTGGAAAAACACCAAAATTTGTGAAATCAAACCTAAACCGGATTTCAAACCAGAAGACCAACCAAATCATCAATACAAAAGCTATTGGATAACCAATAACTCCAGTTGAAAATTTAAAATGCTCCTTACCTTCCATTTTATAAATTTATAACATATAAGCAAAAAATTATCCATTAATGCTTTATATGAAATATTGTCACTAAAATATAGACTCATTCTTTTGCTTAAATCTAAAATTTAAACCCAAAAACCTTAATTTTACACTATGAATGAACCTTTAGCTGAACGTTTACGCCCAAAGTCTTTAGAAGACTATTTGAGCCAATCTCATTTAATTGGTGAAAAAGGTGTGTTAACACAGCAAATAAAACAAGGGTTAATTCCATCAATGATTTTTTGGGGACCTCCAGGAACTGGTAAAACCACTTTGGCCAATATAATTGCTACCGAAACTCAAAGACCTTTTTATGCTTTGAGTGCCATCAATTCAGGTGTTAAAGATGTTCGAGATGTTATTGAAAAAGCCAAACAAAGTGGTGGTTTGTTTACTACCAAAAACCCTATTTTATTTATTGATGAGATTCATAGATTTAGCAAATCGCAACAAGATTCTTTATTGCAAGCCGTTGAAAAAGGTTGGGTAACCCTAATTGGAGCTACTACAGAAAATCCTAGTTTTGAAGTTATTTCAGCATTATTGTCTCGTTGTCAGGTTTATATATTAAATGCATTTGATAAGGACAATTTAGAGACCCTTTTAAAGCGTGCAATTACAAAAGATGAATATATCTCTAAAAAAAAGATAAAACTAAAAGAAACCGACGCATTATTACACCTTTCTGGAGGAGATGCTAGAAAACTTCTCAATATTTTTGAACTTATTGTGAATTCTTTTGAATCGGATAAAATTGTCATTACTAATGATATCGTTTTGCAAAAAGTTCAGAATAATACTGTGCGATATGATAAAACTGGCGAACAGCATTACGATATTATTTCGGCTTTTATAAAATCTATTCGTGGTAGCGATCCAAATGCAGCTGTCTACTGGCTTGCGAGAATGGTTGAAGGTGGTGAAGATGTCAAATTTATTGCCAGAAGAATGCTTATTTCAGCAAGTGAAGATATAGGCAACGCAAATCCTACAGCTTTAGTTATCGCCAATAATACCTTTCAAGCAGTCTCTGCTATTGGATATCCCGAATCCCGAATTATTTTAAGTCAGTGTGCTACATATCTGGCTTGTTCACCAAAAAGTAATGCTTCATATAAAGCCATAAAGAACGCTCAACAACTGGTTAAGGAAACAGGTGATTTGAGTGTCCCTTTATCCATAAGAAATGCGCCAACAAAACTTATGAAAGAATTAGACTATGGTAAAAATTATCAGTATGCCCATGATTACGAAAATAATTTTGTTGAACACGAATTTTTACCAAATGAAATAAAGAATACAAAACTTTACGAACCTGGGAATAATAGTAGAGAAAATGCACATCGTGATTTTTTAAAACAACGTTGGACTAATAAATATGACTATTAGTTACAATTAAAATTTAACAGGTAATTGCTCTTGTTTTAATACATCGTTTTCATAATATTCCAGAATCCAATCTTCACCATTTTTGTATAAGATGGCATTTTTCCCTTCTACAAAATAAATATTGGCAAGGCTGGTTCTTCTTAATTTATAAACAACTTTTGGAGTGCTATCAACCAATTGAAACCCGTTGTCAATTGCTTGAGCATATAAAAGATTTGAAGGTTCTGTTATTATTTCTTCAACTGGTTCGGCAACCGATTTAACTTCTTGTTGACTCGCAACTACTGGAGTTGTAACAACTGCAGCTGGTGCTTTTTGAGTCTGTGTAACCGATTCTTCTTTAAGAGCCTTTATTTCTTCTTTTAATTTTTCAACCTCTTCTTCTGTTGTTGTGCTTATTGTTTCTTCTGAAGTATGTGCTGATTCACTTGGTTCATACGAATAGTTTATACTATCAAATGAGGTAAAAGCATCTCTCAAGGATAATTGATGAGCCATATGATAGTCTTTTTCACGTGTCTCACCTACTTTTGACCCAAATACAATTCTTCCATTACAATCTTTAAGCACAACTTGTAATTTTGTTTTGAACATTCCTGAACTATCTAAAACATCAGAATTTAAAGCTAAACACCTATTATTCGACATGTCCTTTGGGTAACTGTCGTCTTGCATTATGGCAATAAAACCCTGCTTTTCAAATAAAAACTTGGTTAAAGAGTTCAACTGATATTTATCTGCTTCCTTCAAAAAATCATATTTGTTGGGTACAATTACATATTTGTAAGCGTTCAGACTTTCTTGGGAATAACCCAAGTTTATAACATTGAAAAGAATTATTGTGAGAACTATTTTTTTGATCATGATGGGATTATTTTGTTAGAATATAAATATACATTAAGATTTATAAATATGTTTTTAAATCTAATAAATTAGTTATTTGTTTTATATTTTTATCTACTTCTTCATCATGATAATTAAAATGAATAACATCAAATCCAACATTCAAAGCGCCCAAAATATCAGCTTCATAATTATCTCCTATCATAATACTCGTTTCTACATCAGCTTGCGCTAAATTTAATGCAAAATTAAAAACCTTCGGATTAGGCTTTTTTACACCTACTATCTCTGAATTAGTAACTGTATTGAAATAATGACTGATTTTAGAATTTTGAAGCTTACCTTCTTGTACTTCCTTGAAACCATTGGTAATAATATGAAGTTTGTATTTAGGTTTTAAATAATCTAAAATATGGATAGTGTCATCAAATAAATGATTGAACGATGAAAGATGATCAATATAATCTTCAGAAAGCTTATCTATGATATTATCATTTACCGAAATGCCTAATTTATCAAAAGTATCTGCAAGTCTTCTGTATCGCAAAGAAGCTTTATCTATTTGTTCTTCTCTAAAAAGTTTCCAATATTTTAGATTAATAGGTTCATAATATTGTAAAAAGGATTCTAAATGAATATTAAGGCTATTCATTTTAAAAATCTTTTCGAAAGTAAGTGCCGAGTTTTTGTCAAAATCCCAAAGGGTGTGATCTAAATCAAAGAAAACGTCTGTTAATCCATTAATCTTCATTTACCGATTCTAAAATAACATTAAACAATTCTTTAAACCCTTTCCACCTACTTATATTACTAAAGGTATAATTATGGAAAACAGGAACAAACTCGCCATTTACCTGTTTAATAACCTGAATGATTTCATTCATTACTTTCTTCTTATCTAGCAAAGATTGCGTGCTTATTAAAACATAATCCATTATATGAAAAGAATTAACCCTTAAAGGTGTTTGAACTTCATAATCTAAATCATAAAACAAAAAAGGTGTACAAGTTCCAGCTCTAAATCCAATATGATTTACATAACCCATTGTATAGTCTTCAGCAATCTCCAGATTTACAAGGTTTCTGTAAGACTCTGGTAAATTAACCCTTGAAAATGAATGTCTAGACATGGTTAAGGGTTTGTTTATAATGGCCTCCATTTTAACTTTCTCCTTCTTTAAAACATTAATATCATCTGTTGCAAAGTAGGAGGCTTTCAGCCCTACTCTACAATAATCTGCCATTTGTTTAATGAGCGTGACATATTTTTTCTTATTAACGTTTATTCCTTTATCATAGGTTGAATAGTCACCAACTAAAAAGAACATTAAAAATTTAAAATTATACTGTTTCTGTTTATTTATAATGTATTTAAAAGTATCATAAGGATCATGCTTCACTCCAAAAAATACGGCATAACGTTCATAGAAATCCCTCAAATTCAAACCCAAGAGATCTTTAAAAGTGCCTCCTAGAGTTCTTAAAATACCCTTTAGCTTATAGTTATATGCAGATGGTACATCTATAACAGGTTTCACACTATATGAGCGTTCAGGAAAATTAAAATCTGGATAATGTTCTTGAAGTACTTCTTTAAACTTGTAAGCCCATATATCTACTACAGGCTGGTCTAAAAAATTATTTTTAAAGGCAAGGCTTTCTGTTGCCAAAAAACGTCCATAAGCATCTTTCACTTGGGGTAAATATTCTTCGTAACGGCTTAACAAATAGAATGATGAAGCAAAAATATCAAATGGCATTGTGCTTTTATCACCATTGTAGAAAAAGCATTTTGTGTTATCCCAATGGTGGATATGAATATCTATATCTGTAATTCCTTGTTCAAACAATATGTCATGACCCTTAACAAAAATCTCATTGCCCAAAGGCAGTCTAGTATATGACATTTTTAAACTATCATGTGCAATGAACTCTTCAATCTTTGTAGTAAAGGATAAAGGAATGCCTAAAATTCTAGTACATACTTGTTTAAAAGTATACTTTAGTCGAGGCGTTATTTTATGAGTATAGACTAATAACATTTAAAGCAGGTTTTCATCAGCAAAGCTAAAATATGCTTTTTCTGTTACTATTAAATGATCCAATACTTTTATATCTAAACTTTCAGAAGCTGACTTCAGTTTTTGAGTTAATTTTTTATCGGCTTCACTAGGTTTTAATGTTCCAGATGGATGGTTGTGAGCCAAAATAAGCCCTGTCGCACCAACTTCGAGAGCATTTTTTAGTACCAAGCGAACATCAACCAAAGTTCCAGTAATGCCTCCTTTACTTAACTGGTTTTTCTGTATCACTTTGTTGGAATTATTCAAGTATAGAATCCAAAACTCTTCGTGTGGTAATTCACCAAGAATAGGTTGCATCAATTCAAACACCGAAACACTAGACGTTATTTTATTTTGCACCAAAGCTTCTTCACCTCTGCGTCTCCTACCTAACTCCATAGCTGCTGCAATTGTGATTGCTTTGGCTTCACCAATGCCTTTAAATTCCATAAGTTGTTTTATAGATAGCTTGCCAAGTGCATTTAGATTATTATCAACGCTAGATAAAATACGTTTGCACAAATCAACTGCACTTTCATTTTTACTTCCTGACCCTATAAGTATGGCTACCAATTCTGCATCACTCAATGCATCTTTACCTTTGTCCCGTAATTTCTCTCTTGGCTGATCGTCTTGAGACCAATTCTTTATAGAAAATGAAGATGATTTTTCATGCATTTGTTAAAGATAAATATTGTAATTTTCACAAACAATAAATTAATATGCATTTTGAATTATCCTCCAAAAATACATCAGGACGACAATAAGGAGCACATAATAGAGGTGATTAAAACCTATCCTCTTGCAACGATTATTTCTGTAAAAGATGATCAACCTCTTATTACACATTTGCCACTTATTTATCGTGAAGAAGATGGAAAACTTATTGGACATATTGATATTTATAATCCGCAAGCCAACTTGTTAAAAGATGATAATAACATCACCGTTATTTTTTCTGGACCTCAATGCTATATTTCACCAAGTGTGTATACTACCACGCAATTACCAACGTGGAACTACATAAAAGTACATTTAAAAGGCACTGTAAAAGCCATTGAAAACAATGAGGAATTAAAGGAATCTCTTATTATTAT
This sequence comes from Gilvirhabdus luticola, assembly GCF_040117515.1. Classification (NCBI taxonomy): domain Bacteria; kingdom Pseudomonadati; phylum Bacteroidota; class Flavobacteriia; order Flavobacteriales; family Flavobacteriaceae; genus Gilvirhabdus; species Gilvirhabdus luticola. Next base: position 28,435 of record NZ_JBEEEN010000012.1, on the reverse strand, counting down.
GACCGAATTTTTGGAGCAACCAGATCACAAATATGTTTTGGAACACGATAACCCAAAAATGGAACGTCTTCTGGATTATATAAAAATGTTCGAAATAACAATTGCAGATTGGGAAGGCAAGTTCAAACTCTCACAAGACAAAAAACCTCGTGACACGGAAAGTGCTAGAAGCGAATTGATTAGAGCAAATCAAGAAAGTATTAAAGACTTTTTAGATAAAATATTTTGACCTTGAATCTCTCAAAAAATAATTTAGAATTTACTATACCACATTTTGAATTGAATAATCCCTTGATATTAAAGGTAAAAGATTGATAATAGTCATTTTATTTTTTTAAATATTTGGTAAGGAGTATATTTAGATTATAATTTTTATTTCAATTCAGATATGCGCTTTCGATTATTACTTTTATTATTTATTTCCTTTTTATCAACTCACTGTGCGAAATCAAAAGATAAGTCAACATCAAAATTTGATACATTAGTTTGGTCAGATGAGTTTGATGAAGATGGTCCCATAAATTCAGAAAAATGGTTTCATCAAACTCAATTGCCAGCAGGAGGCGATTGGTATGGTGGTTTGATAAATCATTACACAAATCGAATAGGAAACTCCTATGTAAAAGACGGATATTTGAATATTGTTGCTAAAAAAGAAACATTTAACGATCAAGGAGAAATCAAAGAATATACTTCGGCTAGGTTAAATTCAAAATTTGCATTCACCTATGGACGGATAGAAGTACGGGCAAAACTGCCTACAGGCATTGGCACTTGGCCTGCAATTTGGATGCTAAATAAGAATATTGATGAACCTGGAGCTTATTGGCAAAAACAAGGTTTTGGTACAACCTATTGGCCTGTATGTGGCGAAGTTGATATTTTAGAGCATTGGGGAAAAAGACAAAATTATATACAGAGTGCTGTTCATACGGCCTCCAGTGCAGGACACGATGTTGTGAATCTTGGTGGTAAAACGTTAGAAAATGTTTCAAATGAATTTTATACCTATAGTCTTGAGTGGTCTGAAGATAAAATGATTTTTAGTGTTGATGGGATGGTACATTATACCTATAGTCCAACGGTTAAAGATTCAGGCACATGGCCATTTGATTCAGATCAATACCTATTACTTAATATAGCTATTGAGCCAGATATAGACCCTTCTTTTGAAGAAAGTGCCATGGTGGTTGATTATATCAGAGTGTATCAATAACGTTTTATGAAAAAGAAGATTGGTTTAAATAGAAATTTAAGACTAGTTTACCTTGTTTTGTTTCTTCTTTTTGGTTGTGAGAAAGATTTAATAAATAAAAGTGAAATAACAGAGATCAATGAAAGCTGGGATTTAGAACAAATTAAAGCATCTGGGACTTTAAGAGCATTAATGATATATAGTGGGACTACCTATTATTTATACAAAGGGCGACCGATGGGGTATGAGTTTGAATTATTGGAACGATTTGCTGAATATTTAGACGTGAGTTTGGAAATAATTGTTGTAAATGATTTAGATGAGATTTTTGAAAAATTGAATAATGGAGAAGGCGATATTGTAGCTCATGGTTTGACAATTACTACAGATAGAAAAGAAGACGTTGCGTTTACCGATCATTTATATTTAACCAAGCAAGTTTTGGTACAAAAGAAACCTGATAATTGGCGAAGTATCAACTGGGGTAAATTAAAAAAGGAATTGGTGCATGACCCCATAGATTTATTAGGGGATACTATTTCTGTGAGAGATAAGACATCCTATAAAGAAAGGATATATAATTTATCTGAAGAATTGGGAGGAACAATACATGTAAACTTACTTCCGGGAGAATTGTCTACAGATGAAATAATAGAAAAAGTTGCTGAAGGAGAAATTAAATATACCATTGCAGACCATAATATTGCAAGTATTATGGCAACTTATTATCCAGTTTTAGATGTAAAGGTTCCCGTAAGTTTTTCTCAAAGAATAGCTTGGGCAACGAGGCATGACTCTCAAAATTTATTAAAGGCTACAAATAGCTGGTTAAAGGAAATTAAAAGACAAATAGATTTCAATGTTATTTATAACAAATACTTTAAAAACAAAAAATACTTTAGAAGACGTATAAGAAGTGATTTTTATAGTTTAAATAAACAGCAGATTAGCCCCTATGATGATTTAATTAAAAGATATTCAAAAGGCATAAATTGGGATTGGAGACTAGTGGCTTCTCAAGTTTATCAAGAGTCAAAATTTGACCCAAGGGTAAGTTCATGGGCCCAAGCATCTGGGCTAATGCAATTAATGCCAAAAACAGCCGAAGATCTTGGGGTAACTAATAGGGCGGATCCTGAACAAAGCATAAAAGGTGGTACGAAATATTTGAATCAGTTGTGGGCGAATTTTGACCATGTAAAAGATTCTGTTCAACGTATCAAATTTACAATGGCTTCTTACAATTGTGGATTATATCACATTATTGATGCACAAAATTTAGCAAAAGAAAAAGGATTGAATAAAGACATTTGGGATGATAACGTCGAAAACATTGTTTTGAAACTAAATAAGCCGGATTATTATAACCACCCAATTGTAAAATATGGTTATGTTCGCGGTTCAGAACCTTTTAATTATGTAAAACAAATTTTTGAGAGATATGAACATTATATTAAGTTTATAAGAGAATGATTACTTATTACTGTAGTTTTTTGACTCGTATGTGAAGTTAGATATTTTCCTCAATAATCTTTTTGAAGGTCTATTGAGCAAAACCTTAATGTCTATACAATCAATTCTTTAATTGCATCAAAATCCAATCCTCCATAATTACCAGAGCTCATTAATAATAAAGCTTTATTATTAAAATCTTGCAAGAACAAAAAATCTTTAAAATCGGTTGGGTTGGTGTAAATAATTAAATCGTCTCTTTGAAAGGCAGTTGCTATTTGTTCGTGTTTTACCACTTCTAGTTTTTTAATTTCTACAGCATGAGGTGAGTAAAATACTACCGCTACATCTGCTGCATCCAAAGCACCTTTATATTCCTTTAAAAATTCAGCATTCAAACTGCTGTACGTATGCAACTCCAAACAAGCTACCAATGTTCTGTCATGGTATTGTTCTTTTACAGCCATAGTGGTAGCTTCAACTTTACTTGGCGAATGCGCAAAATCTTTATAGACAACACTGGTTTTACTTTCGGCTATCTTTTCCAGTCGTTTGCTTGCTCCTGTAAAGGTTGCAATTGCTTCGTAAAAATTGTCTTCGTCAATGCCCATATGTTGGCAAATCCATTTTGCTCCTGCCAGATTATTTAAATTATGTGCGCCGAAAATTTCTATAGGTAAAGGTCCTTCTGGCGTTTCAAGAAGTGTTTGTCCATTTTCAACCATATATTCTGGTGTTTGATAAGGCAGTTTTCTAATGGTGTTTTCAGAAGCTTCAACAACTCTTTTTACTTCCTCATCTTCTTCATTGTAAGTAATACTTCCACCTTTTACAATGCTATCTACAAAAATGCTGAATTGCTCCACATAATTCTCATAGGTTGGAAATACATTAATATGATCCCAGGCAATACCACTTAACAAAGCAATATTTGGCTTGTACAGATGAAACTTTGGTCTTCTGTCTATTGGTGAACTTAAATATTCGTCGCCTTCAAGAACAATAAAGTCGTTTTCTACGGTAAGTTTTACCATAACATCAAATCCTTCAAGTTGAGCACCAACCATATAGTCAACATCACGATTATGATAATTCATCACATGTAAAATCATAGATGTGATGGTTGTTTTGCCATGACTTCCACCAATAACAACTCGGGTTTTATGTTTAGATTGCTCGTATAAAAACTCTGGATAGCTATAAATTTTTAAGCCTAATTCTTGAGCCTTTAACAATTCTGGATTGTTTGCTTTGGCATGCATACCAAGTACAACTGCATCTAAATGCGTAGTGATTTTTTCTGGAAACCACCCAAAATTTTCTGGTAATAATCCTTTAGTTTCTAATCTAGATTTTGAAGGGTCAAAAATAGTATCATCACTTCCAGTAACATGATAACCTTTATTATGTAACGCTATGGCAAGATTATGCATGGCTGCACCACCAATAGCAATAAAATGTACAATCATTTAAGAAATATTTAAAATAGCAAGAATTAATCAATTAGCTATTCGGATTTATGGCTAAATTATTAAATAATTTGGCTTTTACCTCAAGAAATTTGTACTGAAGTGAAACGGCTTTTAATTTTGCATCGATTAATGAATTTTCTCTTGTATTGATAAGAAAAATACTGCTATCTCCAAGTTCTAGCTTTCTCTCTTCAGCATTTACAAGGGTTTGATAGTCCTCAACTATTTTTGTGATATATTTTTCTTGCTCTATCAATGAATATAGTTCACTTTCTAATGCTTTTAATTTATTTGACAAAGTAAATTTAGCGTTTGAACGCTCGTATTCCGTATTATTTAATTTCAACTTTGCTAATTTAAAATCTCCTCTTTCCTTTCTCAAAAATAAAGGCATATTAAAATATAAACCACTTTTATAGTTCAAAGTATTAAAAGAATTAATAATTTCTGGATCTTGAGAAAGAAAATTATATTCCAGGTTGATAGTAGGAAGCAATTTGTTACGCTTTAATCTAGTTTCAACCTGTAATTGTTTCAACTTGTAATCTAAAGATAAAAGTTTAGGATGGTTAGTCAAATTAGAATCATATGGTATATCTTGAGTTATCCTCAAAACAAAATCAACACTTTCCTTCGTTGAAGTGTCTGGGATAATATCCTCTTGTATTTCTATAGGAGTGTTATTTTCAAGCCACAAAAAATTTGATGCTACAAGCATTTTTTGTTTCAGTGCTAATCTGTACTGCTCAATTTGCAACTTTCTATTATAAACTGTAATTCCCGCTTCTATAGAATCAATCGGTGCCCTATCACCTGAATCAATGCTTTGTTTGACACCTTTAAAACGTAACTCGGCATTAGCCAAGAATTCTTCATTAATCATGTATTCTTTATATGATTTAAGCCAATCAAAATAGGCCATAGATGCTTGATAAAGTATTTCATTAACTAATATAATTCTCTCTGATTGTTGTTGTTTTACAAAATATTTAGCCTGTTTAAGTGCAGCCATTCGATTGTTTATTAATAATCCTTGTCCTACTGAAAATGAAATTCCAGCACTATAAAGTCCGTCTTCTGGGAGCGTGTTTTGCGGATTGAGGTAAATACCTCCAGATTCTTCAAAATTAGCCTTAAGTTCTATTCCATACCATGTTGGAACCTTGAAAGTAGCAGATATCACATCATAATATTCGTCAGACTTAAAAGTCTTACGGTTAAAATCAATTTCCATTTTAGGATCAAAGGCACCACGAGCTTTGAGCAAATTTGCTTGACTTTCTGATATTACAAGATTGGCCTGTTTTACCAATGGATGAAACTTTTGTACATATCCTAAATATTCTTCAAAAGTCAAAACTGATTCTGACTCTTGTGAATAAGTAAATTGTGTTATAAATAATAATAAGAGTAATCTTTTCATCTTATTTAATTATTTTTTCAATTGAATTTTCTCCGTAATAATTTGGTGGAAATCCATTTAAATTTCTCCATAATTCAAACCATATAGGGACATCACTTAACAGTGCAATAGTTTTGGCTCCTGAACCAACACGTATTAATTCCGGCCAAGTATGATCCGACTCATCTGGTGCTATCAAAATACGATATTTTCCATTTGGACTAATAAAGTTTTCTATAGCTAAAACTTTTCCTCCATAAGTTCCATATGAAATATTGGGCCAACCACTAAATACGACAGCAGGCCAACCATCAAACTGTATTCTTATTTTATCTCCTATTCTTAATAAAGGAAGATCTATAGGTCTAACATAACTTTCTACAGCCAAGTCATATTGTGCTGGCATAATTCCTACTAATTGTTCTCCTTCTTTTATAGTTTCACCTAGGCCCGATTTAATTGTTTTATTAATATAACCAGATTGCGATGCAATAATATAGAGAAGATTGCTCCTTATTTGGTAATTTGAAAATTCATTTTCAAGTTTGCTTATTTGTGCTACTGTCTCAAATTGTCCGGATTCTGCAGTATATAACTCGCTTCTCACTTTAGCTACTTTATCTGCATATTCTGCATTAATTCGGGATAATTCAACTTCAGAATTTCTTAACTCACTTCGACTTATTAAATATTTATTCTCTGCTGAAATAGCTTTAGCTTGAGCCTCTTGAAGTTTTAAGTTTTTGTTTTCAACATCTTTTTGAGACTTTAATCCTTCAGAAGCTAAACTTAATTCTCGATTGTATTGACTCAATGCTACATCTTTATTAATATTAAACGCGACCCAGTCTATACTATCACTCTTGACTTTAAATTCAGCTTGTTGAAGTTTATTTTTTGCTTGGTCAAGTTTGTATATCCGCTCATCTTTTAGAGCTTTTATTTGATTTTTTAAAGCATTCGCCTTTTCATCATACGAATTAATTGAGGAACTTTTTGCCACAATTTGTTCTCTAGTGCGTTCTACTAAATTTGGATCAAAATATTCACTCTTAATTTCTGAAATTTGTACAATGGTGTCACCCATATTTACATAATCACCTTCAACTATAAACCATTTTTCAATTTTACCAGGAATTGGACTTTGAATAGTATGTGGGCGCTGATTTGGCAATAAAGTTGTCACATTACCATTGGAGGATACAGTTTGTGTCCACGGTAAAAACATTATAACAATAGCAACTAGCATAAACAAGATTAAAAATTTGTTGATTACTTTATAGTAAGTTTTATTAAAAACCTTTTTCACAGACTTAAATTCATTTAAGTCAACCTTCTTATTTAATTTATTTTCCGATATATTAAGCATGGTTTAAATCTTTAAAAATTTTACCACTTTTTAATTCAATTGTTCTGTCTAATTGATTATTCCAATAAAAATTATTACTAACAACAATTATCCCCCAATCATTTTCTTTACTGGTTAAGTAAGAAATTATTTTCTCCGCCTCTGGTAATGGAAATTGGTTAAGAGGATCTTCAAGTATTAATAGCTGCGGTTTCTTTAGTATAGCTCTTGCTAAAATTAATTTTTTAGATATAGTAAAAGAAATTTGCTTCCCTTCTGGGTATATGATACTATTCAATCCATTAGCTTGATTTTTTAGGTACTCTGTAAGTTCCAAAATTTTGAATACTGAAATTATATCACTATCAGTAATATTATTATCTCCAAAGGTCACATTTTCTCTAATAGTCCCTTCAAAAGGGGTTTCGCCCATAAGTGACAGTCCAAGTTTTTTTCTGTAACTGTTAATTTGAAGCCCAGAAAGTTCTCTGTTATTAACATATACTCTACCATTAGTGGGCTCAATCAAACCTGCAATTACCTGTAATAAAGTAGATTTTCCTGAACCATTTTCACCTTGAATTAGAATTCTACTTTTAGAATTTATTGTAAAGCTTATCTCTTCTAAAATACTCTTATGTAAATCTGGAACTTTATAAGTAACATTTTTTAATTCAATGGTCAGATGTTCGTCAGTTGCAATAACATCTCCATCTTGGTTTTCTAATTCCAGGTCTACAACTTGACCTATTTTCTCTATAGAAGTTAAAACGTCATAAACAGATTCTAATCCTAGAATTAATTTTTCAACTGAAGCAATTACTAACAAAATAATAATTTCGGCGGCTACAAACTGACCAATATTCATCTCTTGATTTAAAACCAAAATCCCACCTATGACTAATAAAGCAGCTGTTACAATTAATTTAAAACCAATCATTTGGATGAATTGAATGACCAAAACTTTAAAATGATTTTCTCGAGCATCTAAATAAACGGTCACCAAAGAATCATTTTTGTTTAGTGACAATGTAGTCTTACCTGATAATTTAAAACTTGTAATAGCTCTAGCTACTTCTTGAATCCAATGAGCTACTTTGTATTTATATTTTGATTCTTTAAGACTTGTATTTAATCCTCTTATAGCGGTAAACTTAAAAACAATATAAATTAATCCGATAAGAAGAATACCAAAAACTATAAAAAATGGATGATAAAAAGACAATAGTATAAGAGCAAATAATATTTCTAAAACTGCTGTGGGTATATCAATCAAAATTTTTGACAATCCCTTTTGGACTGTGAGCGTGTCAAAAAACCTATTGGCAAGTTCTGGTGGATAACTGTTATACAATTCTTTTGTTTTAATCTTCGGAAACCTATAACTAAATTCAAAAGATGATCTAATAAATACTTTTTGTTGAATATTTTCAATTATCCTTAATTGCATCAACTTAAGCGCTCCAGAAAATGCAACACCTAATGTTACAAGTATAACCAATACTATCCAAGAGGTCGAAATTTGCGCACCTTGAATTAAGTTAACTATAGCTTGAATTCCTAAAGGCAAAGTAAGTGATACCAATCCTGAAAAGATTGCATAGTAAAAAATTTGTATAATAGATTTGCGTTCTAACTGTAATAATCCGGTAAATCGCTTCCATGGTGTTAAAATTTCTTTCATTTTCTAATTGTTTTCAATGTCAGATCTAATAAAAATTGTGTCGGAGAATAAGTTTTATTACAATTTGTTATAGACATGAGATGTTCTTTTAAAAAATGCTGATGAAGTGCACTTTCAATTATAGTACTAGCCAAACTTAATGAAGCTTTGTATTCATTATTTACATTTAAAATTAAATCAGATAATCTTTTTACTAAACGCTTGTATATCTCAAAATGACCTTCTTTATTTTCCTGATCTACTTCTTTATTCAAAAAAGATTTAGAGCTTTCATTAATTATTATCTTATTTAGTTTTACTTCATCAATATGAGAAAAGTTAGAATCTTCTTTTATGGTCCTTGTAACAACTTCAATGCCTTTTCTTAACTTTAGTTCTGGATCATGTATATTATGAATTTCAAAAACAAACTTGTATTCAAGCCATGCCCAATACCAGGAGGTTAGATAAATTAACAGTTTATACTTACTTTCAAAATATCGGTATATAGAACTTTCATTAGAATCTATTGCAGACCCAAGCTTTTTAAAAGTAAAAGATTCAAAGCCAATTTCTTCTATTAAATTTATACTTCCTGTTATAATACGTTTTCCTAAGTTAGATGATTGAGGATCTTTATTATAAATACTATTAGGAACATCTATTTTTAAATTCGAAAGTAACATTTTCATTTGTATATATTTTATTCGCAAATATAATAGTATTACTATTAATAAAAAAGAATTAACAAAAAATTAGCTTAATAATCATTTAAGCCATTTTTAAATTAATATTTATTCTATTCCGAAATTAAGATAGATGGTACATTATATTTGTTGGAGATAACTTTAATTTCTTCAATTATTTCTTCACTTTTAAATTTAGTGTAAGCTATTTCCAAATAATGTATTGCCGTATTATATTCTTTCAACCCTATATACAAATTTATTAAACGCTTATAGCATAGGAATGAATCTCCTTCTGTAATAGCCATTTTGTAATATTTCTCTGCTAATTCTGGTTCATCGTCATATTCATAAATATATCCTTTGGCTAAATATCCGTCTACTTTAGATAAAGCTTTAAGTTCATTGGCATAGTTCAGCGATTTACTTTTGCTGCCACCAATGATACCTGGAAGCTGCATGTATAATTCTACCAACGCCCAACGTGTATCTATATGGTTTGGATCTAATTCAGCCGCTTTTAAAAAAGCTTCTTTGACATCATCAACAATGGTTAAAGCCTTTAATTTATTAACAGAAAGTGCTTTCATACCTAGGGCACCTCCATACTTGTAATGATAATTGGCATTATTAGGAATAGAATCTACGAGTTCTTTATATAATTTTATTGCATCATCCCATTTTGTTTGATGCCCATAAGAATCTCCTAATAGTTCAATTGCCTCAATATTATAAGGATTATCTTTTAAAATTTTTAACAGTATGTTTTCTGCTTTATTAAAATCTTTAAGATAAAAATACTGCTGCACTTCCATCGTTAATGATTGGCTCATTGCAGCTAATGGAAAAAATAAAATAAAAATTAAAGATTTCATATGTATGAAAGTCAAAAAAGCAAAATTAAACTTTCTAATTGACTTAATTAAGTTTAATTTGTTAGTTACATTATCCTATTCGACAAAATAATAATTATGGATTAAAATTAATCCTTATCTTTAAATACTAACTAAAAATTAAAATTATGAATTCAAAAGTTTTTATGGTCTTGAGAATTATTTTAGCACTTATGCTATTAGTATTCGGCTTAAATAAATTTTTAAACTTTTTACCAGCTCCAGAAGGCATGTCTGAAGCCGCAGGAAATTACTTTGGTGCTTTGATGTCTACTAAAACAATTACATTGGTTGCTGTTGTAGAAATAGCTGCAGGATTAGCCCTATTATTGAATAAGTTTGGAGCCTTAATGAGCTTAATCTTGATGAGTGTTTCAATTAATGCAGTCATGTTTCATGCAACTTTAGATTCTGCAAACATTTTACCTGCATTAGTTCTTTTAATTCTAAATGTTATTATGCTTATTGGTTACAAAGATAAATACAAGGACTTATTAGCAGGCTAATAATAAAACTGATGGTTCAATAAAAGAGGCTTTAAAAGCCTCTTTTTTACCTACCTTGTACTTGGTGGTCTGGTTGGTCGCACTTCAATCTTACTTGGTAAGGTACGTGGATTTATTTTTAGTAAATTGACTACCAATTCGCCAATATCCTCTATTTGAATTTTCCAAGAATCTTTGTCGTTAGGCACGTTGTTGTTGAAATGGGTGGAAACAGATCCTGGCATTATTGTACTTACCTTAATATCATATTTACGTAAATCTAACATTGCAGCTTGTGTAAAACCTGTAAGACCAAATTTGCTGGCGTTATAAGCCGAACCTCCTTCAAAAAAATTGGTTCCTGCCAAACTTGAAATAGTAATGTAATAGCCTTGGGTATTTTTTAATGCATCACAGCATGCCTTTAAAGTGTAAAATGCCCCTGTAAGATTTGTGTCTATGGTTTCCTGCCATTGTTGATTAGTAATGTTTTCAACCGAACTAAAATAACCTAGTCCTGCATTCGCAATAACAATATCTAATTTCCCAAATGTATCAATTACGTTTATTACGGCATCCACCTGACTTTTGTAGTCACGAACATCCGCCACAATCCCAACAGCCCTCGCAGACGAATTGGTCCCTTCATTAAGCATTTCCGCAGCCTTATTTGTAGAGGATTTACTTCTACCAGTTATTGCAACGTTGATTTCTTCGTTTAACAAGGCACGGGCAATTCCAAATCCTATTCCTTTCGTTCCTCCTGTTATTAGCGCTACTTTACCTTTTAATTTAGTCATAATTATTCTATAATTTTAATATTCTTTTTATCATTAATAATATTTGGTCTAAATGAGATGAATGATGCTCTTAAAAAAGATACCATGCCCAATTATAATTCATATAAGATTAATTTTTAGTCGGTGGATATTCTGAAAATACTTTTGTGACTATTTCATTTAACTTTTCTTCCTTTATCTCCGGTGACGAATTTGGATTGAAGCTACTTTCACTAATGGCTTGCCAGAAAAGTCCATTTTTGTTCTCGTCAACAAAATCAATAATAATTTGTCTGTTAATATTAGATTGTCCTATAGGAATACCGATAGAAACGCCACCTCCTACATTTCCACCACCTCCACCAACGCCAACCCCAACAGAACTGTTTTGGGGTTCTTGGTATTCACTGCTTTTTATATTGATTAAAAAATCTGGATTATCAGATAATACAATTCCTTTTATAGTAAGTTGATTATCAATAGCTTTTAATAACCGTTTAGAATCTAATTCATTTAGACCTGTTTGCATATCTATATAATAGTTGTAGGTTTTGTATACTGTGAAATCTGTTGTTTTTTCAAAATCGTAATTAACTTTGGTAGATGAGCACGAAGAGATAGTCATTACCAAAATTATAATTTGAAGCTTTTTCATGACGGAAAATTTTATTCTAAAGTTAATAAAATAATTATACGAAGCTTATTCGGAAAAGAAGAAACTAATCATTTAACATTTTCCAAAGAATATCTTTTAATTCCGTAAGTCCTTGTTGTGCTATCGAAGATATAAACATATACTTTACAGGAAGCGTTTGATCAAGTTCTGCTTTAAGTTCTGATTTTAATTCTTCATCCAACAAGTCACATTTAGAAATAGCAACAAATCTTTCTTTATCGAGAATTTCTGGATTGTATCTTTTTAGTTCATCCAAAAGAATATTGTATTGTTTACCTATATCATCGGCATCAGCAGGAATCAAAAATAGTAACACAGCATTGCGTTCTATATGACGTAAGAAATAATGACCAAGACCTTTGCCTTCAGCTGCACCTTCAATAATTCCAGGAATATCGGCTATAACAAAAGTTTGGTAATCTCTATACTTTACAATTCCCAAATTAGGTTTAAGCGTAGTAAATTCATAGTCAGCTATTTTTGGCTTTGCTGCTGTTACGACAGAGAGTAAAGTAGACTTTCCAGCATTTGGAAATCCCACTAAACCGACATCAGCCAATACTTTTAGCTCTAAAATTATTTCACGATCTTCCCCAGGGATTCCTGGTTGTGCATATCGAGGTGTTTGATTGGTAGAGCTTTTAAAATGCCAGTTTCCTCGTCCTCCCATACCACCTTCTGCAATTATCTTTTCTTCACCATCTTCTGTAATTTCAAAAATAATTTCGTTGTTTTCTTTGTCTCGGATAACCGTCCCTAAAGGAACATCCATATAGACGTCGGCTCCGTCTGCACCTGTACTTCTTTGTTTGCTTCCGTGTTCTCCATGACCTGCCTTAAAATGTCTTTTAAATTTATAGGTATATAAAGTCCAAAGGCTTGAGTTTCCTCTTATAATTACATGTCCACCACGACCTCCATCTCCTCCATCAGGTCCACCTTTTTCAATATATTTTTCGCGATGTAAGTGTGAAGAACCTTTACCTCCATTACCAGAAGATACTTGTAATTTTACATAGTCAACAAAGTTCCCTTCTGTCATTTTTTGAGTTTAAAGTTTATGTAAGTTTAAAGTTCAAAGTTTAAACTCCATGAAGGTTTTATAATTTATCTATAACTTCACTTAAACGTTCTGTTATTTCAGTAATACTTCCAATACCATCTACTCCAAAATACTTCCCTTGCTTGGAATAGTAGCCTTTTAAAATGGCTGTCTTGCTGTAATATTCTGAAATTCTATTTCTAATGATTGATTCATCTGCATCATCAGGTCTTCCACTAGTTTTACCTCTTTCTAATAATCTTTTAACCAAAACCTCATCATCAACTTCAAGGGCTATCATGGCATTTATCATAGAATCTTTGCTATCCATCAATTCATCTAAAGCCTGTGCTTGTGCATCAGTTCTCGGAAAGCCATCAAAGATAAAACCATTGGCGTCTGCATTCTTTTCAACTTCTGCATTAAGCATATCTATAGTTACTTTATCTGGAACTAATTCGCCTTTATCCATGTATGATTTAGCAAGCATTCCAAGAGCTGTTTCATTTTTTATATTGAAACGAAAAACATCACCTGTTGAAATATGAACAAGGTTATACTTTTCTTTCAAAAAATCGGCTTGTGTTCCCTTGCCTGCTCCCGGAGGTCCAAATAAAACAAGATTAGTAGGATGTTGAACTTTTTGTATTTGATAAATTTCTGGCAAATCTCTTCCTAAACCATCATAATCCAGACCATAACCCACAATAAATTTGTTAGGAATTTCTATCCCAACATAATGTAATTTAAAATCCTTCTTATAAGCTTCTGGTTTATAGAACAAAGTAGCTATTTTTAATTGCTTTACATTTTCGTTTTTAAAAATTCTATGAACTTCTGCAAGCGTATTTCCTGTATCTATTATATCTTCAAGAATGACTACTGTACGTCCAGAAAGGTCTTGAGTAAGGCCAATTAGCCTTTGTATATCTTCGGTAGATCTAACACCTTCATAAGATGCCAATTTTATAAAAGTAACCTCACACGGTTTAGGGTATCTTTTTACAAAATCGCTAACAAACATAAATGACCCATTTAAAATTCCAATAAATACTGGAATCTCGTTTCCTAAATCCTCAGATATCTCTTGAGCTAACCTGTCAATTGCTTTTTCAATTTCGGCTGCAGAAATGAAAGGTTTGAAATATTTATCGTGAAGCTTAATCATTACTAAATACTTGTTTTTGTTAATTCTGTGCAAAGATAATCAATTGCTTTTCTTTAATCAATTAATGGTTTAGATTGTTTATCATTTAATTTTTTCAGAGTGTTTTGATTTGTACTTTTGTGCAAAATATGTAATGCATGAATTATTTTTCATCAAATTTTAAACTTGGAATTCTTGGAGGTGGACAGTTAGGCAAAATGCTACTTTATAGCACGAGAAAATTTGATATTTATACCTGTGTATTAGATCCAAGTGAGCAAGCTCCTTGCAAAATAGCTTGCAACGAATTCCGTCAAGGAGATTTGATGGATTTTGAAACCGTTTACAATTTTGGAAAACTAGTAGATGTTCTAACTATAGAAATTGAAAATGTAAATATTGATGCACTTGAAACGCTTGAAAGAGAAGGTGTAAAAGTATTTCCATCATCAAGAACACTTCAAACAATTCAAAATAAATCTACTCAAAAACTTTTTTACAAAGATCATGATATTCCAACGGCCAATTTTACACGATTTGCCTACACATCAGAGATTAAAGAAGCTGTTAATCATGGTGGTTTAAATTTGCCATTTGTTTGGAAGGCTGCGCAATTTGGTTATGATGGTTATGGCGTAAAAATTATCAGAAATTTAGAAGATTTAACAGGTTTGCCAAATGTTGAATGCATTGCTGAAGAATTAGTTCCTTTTAAAAATGAATTGTCTGTAATAGTTGCAAGAAATCTTGATGGAGAAGTAAAATCTTATCCTGTTGTAGAAATGGAATTTCATCCTGAAGCCAATCAAGTGGAATATGTTATTTGTCCAGCTAGAATTGAAGAAAGCATTGCAAAAAAAGCACGAAACATTGCACTAAAAGTTTCTGATGCTTTTAATCATGTAGGTTTATTGGCTGTAGAAATGTTTCAAACCGAAGAAGATAAAATTTTAGTCAATGAAGTTGCTCCTCGTCCTCATAACTCTGGTCACCATACTATAGAATCGAGTTACACCTCACAGTTTGAACAACATTTAAGAGCCATTTTAAATTTACCTCTTGGAAAAACAGATAACAAAGTTGCAGGAATTATGGTAAATTTGGTTGGTGCAGAAAATTACACGGGCAATGTTATCTATGAGAACATAGAACATATTATGAAGATGGAAGGTGTGACGCCTCACATTTATGGCAAAAAAGAAACACGCCCTTTCAGAAAAATGGGCCATGTAACCATTGTTAATGAAAATATTAAAGAAGCAAGACAAATTGCAGAAAAAGTAAAAAATACAATTAAAGTAATTAGTGAATGATATGGGTAAAGTAGGAATCATCATGGGAAGCAAAAGCGATTTGCCAGTAATGCAAGATGCTATAGATATTTTACAAGGATTTGATATTGAAACTGAAGTCGACATAGTTTCGGCTCATCGAACTCCTGAAAAATTATTTGATTATAGCAAAAATGCACATTCTAGAGGTATTTCAGTTATCATAGCAGGTGCTGGTGGTGCTGCTCATCTTCCTGGAATGGTAGCTTCAATGTCTCCACTTCCTGTAATTGGTGTTCCTGTAAAGAGTAGTAATTCTATTGATGGTTGGGATTCGATTTTATCCATTCTTCAAATGCCAGGAGGTGTTCCTGTAGCGACTGTAGCGCTAAACGGGGCTAAAAATGCCGGTATTCTTGCAGCTCAAATTATAGGTAGTTCAGATAAATGTGTTCTTGATAAAATTTTAGCTTATAAAGAAGGGTTAAAACTAAAGGTTATAGATTCTTCAAAAGATTTAAAAAAATAAACCTCGACTACTGCCAAGGTTTATTGCTATTAATCAAATTCTCATATGGCTAACCAACCAACTTATGAAAAAACTCTAGGCAAAAATACAATTATTTATTATTCATGCATAATAATTTTTCAAATTAACACACTATTAACTTATGAATATTCTATTCGGAAAATTTAACACTCCTTTCTGTACAGCACCTTTTTCTAAAATAAAAAATGAAGATTTTTTGCCAGCTTTTAAAAATGCCATTGAGACTGCAAAACAAGAAATTGATTTTATAGTTAAAAACTCTGAAGAACCAAACTTTATCAATACTATTGAAGCTTTAGAATTCTCTGGAGAACAACTGGATAGGATTTCAAGTTTATTTTTTAATCTAAATTCTGCTGAAACTAATGATGAAATTCAAAAAATAGCTCAAGAAGTATCACCTTTATTATCAGAATTCAGTAACGATATTACATTAAATAAAGATTTGTTCAAGCGTGTAAAAGCAGTTTATGAGATAAAAGACAATTTAAATCTAACAACAGAACAAGACAGATTATTAGAAAAAAAATATAAAAGCTTTTCCAGAAATGGTGCTAATCTTCCAGAAGATAAAAAGCTAAAACTTCGTGAAATTGATAAAGAATTAAGCAAACTTAAACTAACATTTGGTGAGAATGTTTTGGCTGAAACCAACAAGTTTGAGTTACATATTACCAACGAAAATGATTTGTCTGGATTACCTGAAGGTGCTAAAGAGGCAGCAAAACAATTGGCAGAAAGTAAAGGAGAAAATAGTTGGTTAATCACTTTAGATTATCCGAGCTACATTCCTTTTATGACCTATGCAGATAACCGAGAATTGCGGAAAAAACTTGCTATAGCATTTGGTGCTAAAGGATTTAAAAATGATACTCTAGATAATCAGGATAACGTTTTGCAGATTACAAAGTTGCGTCATAAACGTGCGAATTTATTGGGTTATAAAACCCACGCCCATTTTGTATTGGAAGAACGCATGGCAAAAAATCCAGACACAGTACAGACATTTCTAAATGATTTGTTAGAAAAAGCTAAACCTGCAGCAGAACGGGAATTTATCAATCTTCAAAATATTGCCAAAGAACTAGATGGAATTGATCAACTTCAAAAGTGGGATTCAGCGTATTATTCGGAAAAGTTGAAACAGAAGCTTTTTGATTTGGGTGATGAAAAGCTCAAACCCTATTTCAAGTTGGAAAATGTAGTAAATGGTGTTTTTATCATTGCAAAAAAATTATATGGTTTACAATTTGAGGAAATTGATACAATCGACAAATATCATGAAGATGTTTTAACGTATAAGGTAATTAATGATAAAGGCGAGTTTGTATCTATTTTTTATGCAGATTTCTTTCCTAGACCTGGAAAACGAAATGGAGCTTGGATGACCTCTTATAAACCACAGTTTATTAAGAATGGTGAAAATAGTCGACCACACATTTCAATAGTATGCAACTTTACAAAACCAACAAAAACTAAACCTTCGTTATTAACCTTTAATGAGGTCACAACTTTATTTCACGAATTTGGTCATGCACTGCACGGTATGCTCGCCAATACTACTTATCCGAGTTTGTCAGGAACAAACGTATTTTGGGATTTTGTTGAATTACCAAGTCAGATACTTGAAAACTGGTGTTACGAAAAAGAAGCTTTAGAACTATTTGCTACACATTATGAAACTGGCGAAGTCATTCCAATGGATTTGATTACTAAAATAAAAGAATCTTCAACATTTCATGAAGGCATGCAAACCTTACGTCAGTTAAGTTTTGGTTTGTTGGATATGAGTTGGCACGGACAAGATCCAACAGATATTGATGATGTTAAAGCAGTTGAACGAAGAGCTTTTAAGAATACACAACTTTACCCTGATGTTAAAACAAACTGCATGAGCACGTCATTCTCTCATATTTTTCAAGGTGGTTATTCTTCTGGATATTATAGCTACAAATGGGCCGAAGTTTTAGATGCTGATGCTTTTGAATTCTTTAAAGAGCAAGGTATTTTTAATAAGAGTGTAGCTCAAAAATTTAAAGATAATGTATTGTCAAAAGGAGATACGGAAGATCCAATGACTTTATATAAACGTTTTCGAGGAAAAGAACCACAAGCAGAAGCTTTATTAAGACGTGCCGGTTTGATAGAAAAATGAATTCTATAAACCTTTAATGTAAGAATACATTCTTTCCCTTGTTTTATTATATGGCATTTTACCATATCCTGCCATCATATTGTCTACCATATGATGTGGTTTTGATGTACCAGGAATTACACAATTAACAAGCTCATTAGACAGTATGAACTTTAAAAAGAATTGTCCCCAACTGTTTATATCAAAATCCTTTGCCCATTGCGGAATTTCCTTCCCTTTTACTCTTCTAAATAGAGTACCTCCTTCAAAGGGACGATTAATTAAAACTGCTGTATTATTTTTTCTAATAGTTTCAAACAGTGATTCTTCAGCATGTCGAGAAATGATTGAATAGTTAAACTGAACAAAATCTGGCTTTTCAGATTTTATAATTTTTTCAAGTTGAGAATGTGAAGCATCTGTGTAATGCGTAATTCCCCAATATTTTATTTTACTTTGTTCTTTCCAATTTTTAAGGGTTTTTACATGAACCTTCCAATCTAATAAATTATGTATTTGCAACAGATCCATCTGGTTTCTACGCATACTTTTAAAAGAGTTTTGCATTTGATTAATTCCAGCTTCTTTTCCACTCGTCCAAACCTTGGTTGCATAAAAAAATGTATTTATAAAATTGCTGCTGTCGGTCAACTCGCCTACAACACGTTCTGAACTTCCATACATCGGAGATGAATCTATAACCAATCCACCAAGTTTGTTCATTTCTATTAAAACTTCCGTTAATACATCTCTTTTAGATTCAGAATTACCGACATCAAAAGATTGCCAAGTGCCTAAACCAACTATTGGCAACAGTTGATTGGATGAAGGAATTTTTCGGTGCAAAATATTTTCTTTAAAATTAAATGATAGTAATGAAGGTGCTAGACAAAAGCCTAATCCTGCTAGTCCTGATATTTTCAAAATTTCTCTTCTGTTGTAGAACAAATTATTCATGTTCTAAATTATTTAAACAAAATAAACTTTCTATAATTATTGAAAGTTTTAAAATAACGAAAATGAATTACAACATCTTAACATACTGTATTTTCATTCCAATCATATTTTATAAAATAATTAAAGTTGGTTGGCTATTTTATAGTCATGGTGAAATCTTTCTACTTAACTTATTTCAGCAAAAAAAATCGATTGTAAAAAATATAAACAACATATTACTAATGGGTTATTATCGAATAAATCTGGGCTACGCAATCATAACAATATCTTATTGGGAAAAAATTAATTCATTTTCAGAAACAATCAACTCAATCACTTATCATTTAGGCATAATCATTATTGGTTTAGCATTACTACACTACAACAATATCATATGCCTTTCATACATAATAAAATCAAAAAAATTAAAACAATAAATCATGGAAAATCAAAAATTATTATCGGCTACTTATTATACTTACCTATTGTTATAATACTAACAGTCTATGTTTCTAAAATGCTATTCAAAAATGACAGACTACTTATGATAGACATTTTCAAACGTAAAGAAGATATTGCAAAAGCTACAAACAAACTTTTTGAAATAGGCTTCTACCTAATAAACATTGGTTGGGCTATATTAATTCTTAAAATTTCTTACAATAGTAACCATGAAATGAGCTATCAAACCTTGATAGAAATTTTAAGTAAAAAATAGACGGATTTTCTATCTATTTAGGTACAATGCTTTTTTTGAATTTATTTTTCTTCTTTAGAGTAAGGCGTATTTCCAGAAAATCACATAATCTTACAGAAAAACAGGTGTGATTCAATAAAGAAACCAAAATTCACTTTTTTATCCTATTTTTGACAAAAGCTGAAAACAGAAAAATGTCAGACAATCAAATAAATCCTGATAAGTGGGTTGATCTTTACTCCGACTATTTGTATAATTATACAATTTCTAGAGTAAATGATAGCAATATTGCAAAAGATTTGGTTCAGGATACATTTTTAGCTGGGTTAAAATCCATGAAAAACTTTAAGGGAGAAGCTACCGAACGTACATGGTTAATTTCTATACTAAAGAGAAAAATTATTGATCACTATCGTAAAATAAATTCTAATAAAGGAAAAGCCGAGGTTAGAATGAATTACAATAGTGATACAGAAAGTGAAGGAGATTGGCTTGAAGAAAGAGTAGCTGATCCTTTTGATAAAACTGCAGAAGATAAACTTCAAAACAATGAACTTGGTGAAGCGATTATGGATTGTTTGAGTAAACTACCTGCAAAACATGCGCAAATATTCACAATGAAAACAATTCAGAACTACGATACAGAAGTCATTTGTAATGAATTAAATATCACAGCGTCTAACCTTTGGGTAATCATCCATAGAGCTAGAACTGCAATGACTGCGTGCTTAAAAGAAAACTGGTTTTAAAATGAGTGACAAAAAATATAAATTATTTGTATCCTGTGATGTTGCAAATCATGTTTGTGACAAAACACAATACAATGAGGCATCACTTTGGGAAAAGATAAAGCTCAATATACATTTAGTGTATTGTAAGGCCTGTAGAAAATACACTCAAAATAATCAAAAGCTTACCAAGGCTGTTAAAGAATCTGAAGTACAATGTTTAGATGTTACTTCCAAAGAAATTATAAAACAACACATTACAACCGAACTAGAAAAGCATCAATACTAATATAATAATAGAGTTAAAAGCATCCAAGCAATTGGTAACCCTTCTACCCAAAAGGCACTATAATATTTTCCTTGATTCTTTCTACAAAAACCAATAAATAACATAGTTATAAAACTAATTAACATTAGAGCTATGATTTGAGAAAGTTGTATTTCATCTTTAAAGAATTCTATAAAAAAGAATACCATTAAAATTACAATTCCTATAATTTTAGTTTGTTTTATACCAATTTTTTGTGGTATGGTAGAAAGTTTTAAATCATCATATTGCAAATCTCTAATTTCAAATGGAAGCATTAATGCAATTACAAATAGAAATCGCTGAAAAGCCGTTATCCAAACATCTGTATTTAAAATGTGATTATTGATTATAACGGGAAGTAGAACTGTTACTCCTGCCCAAACCAATGCAATCACATATACTTTCAGTCCGCTAATATCTCTTAAGTTTCTATGTTCGTCTAAATACACTTTTTTTGGCAAAAAAGGAATAGCATAAAAAAAAGTTAGTATGCCAAAAATTGAAATGATAAGCAATATTTTTAGAGGTAGCTTAAGCGTAAAATAACACATGGCCAAAAAACATAATAAGGAGAAAAGCTGTATCTGCTTTAGCCATCTTGTTAAATGCCTATGATGCCAATTTGCTAGACCATAATACTTTACAAAATTATAACCGGTGATTGAAGCAAAAAATATAAAAAAAAGCAAGTCTTTGTTTAATATTAAACCAAATTCTAGAAAAGTAACATAAGTTATCGCTACAACCGTAAAAGCTACATGAATACTACTATTTAGATAAAAATCCAGTACTTGTTTTAGCAAACGCATACTACAAAAATAAATAAACTGTTAATAAAGACTTTAATTGGTTAAAAACTTTCATTTTCATTAACTAAAAAACTTGAATTATTCCGTAATTTTGCCCTTCAAAACACTACAACTTTAGTATGAATACAAATGCTTTTGCACTTCGTCATATTGGTCCAAGTCAAGAAGATCAAACAGAAATGTTGAAAACCATAGGAGTTGAATCTTTAGACCAGCTCATTTCCGAAACCATTCCAGATGACATTAGATTACAAAATGGATTGAATTTGGACGAACCAATGTCAGAAAATGAATATCTAATTCACATTCATAATCTTTCTAAAAAAAATAAAGCATACAAGACTTATATCGGTTTAGGGTACCATCCAACCATTATGCCAGCAGTAATACAGCGTAATATTTTAGAAAATCCAAGTTGGTACACAGCTTATACTCCATATCAAGCAGAAATTGCTCAAGGGCGTTTAGAAGCACTGTTGAATTTTCAAACCATGATCACAGACCTAACAGGTATGGAAATTGCTAACGCTTCGCTTCTGGATGAAAGTACAGCTGCTGCAGAAGCGATGAGCTTACTATTTGCCGTAAGAGAAAGAGACCAAAAGAAGGCAAATATTAATAAGTTTTTTGTTTCAGATAATATTTTACCTCAAACCTTATCATTATTAAAAACTAGGTCAAATCCTATAGGTATTGAATTAGTAGTTGGCAAAGAAGATTCCTTTAACTTTTCTTCAGACTTTTTTGGTGCTATACTTCAATATCCAGGAAAACATGGTGAGATCACTGATATTAAATCATTTATTGAAAAAGCCAAAAACGCTCAAATAAAAGTTGCAGTTGCTGCAGACCTTTTAAGTTTAGTAAAGCTTGAAGCTCCCGGTAAATTTGGTGCAGATGTAGTTGTAGGCACGACACAACGCTTCGGGATTCCTATGGGTTTTGGTGGTCCTCATGCAGCATATTTTGCCACCCAAGAAAATTACAAACGCGATATTCCTGGTAGAATTATAGGAGTTACAAAAGACACTAATGGCAATAGAGCACTACGTATGGCTTTACAAACACGTGAACAACATATAAAAAGAGACAAAGCAACTTCAAATATTTGTACTGCTCAAGTTCTATTGGCAGTTATGGCAGGAATGTATGCTGTTTATCATGGACCAAAAGGTTTAAAACATATTGCAAACAAAGTGCATAACAACGCATCAACTCTTGCAGAAAATTTAGAGAAACTAGGTTTTAAACAAGTCAATTCATCATTTTTTGACACTTTACAAATTAAAACTGATGCAAAAAAAATAAAGCAAATAGCTAAAGAGAAAAAAGTTAATTTCTATTATCCCGATGATGAAACTGTAACATTTTCATTGAATGAAACCAACACAGTAAGAGATCTAAATTACATTCTTACCATTTTTGCTGAAGCTGCTAATAAGGAAACAATAGTGTTAGATTCAATTTCTAATAAGACAACTATTTCTGAAAAATCACAAAGACAATCAGATTTTCTTACACTACCAGTATTTAACTCCTACCATTCTGAAACCCAGTTAATGCGTTACATCAAAAAGTTAGAGCGTAAAGATTTATCATTAAACCATTCTATGATATCGCTTGGATCTTGTACAATGAAATTAAATGCTGCTTCGGAAATGTTACCATTGAGTTGGTTCAAATGGGGGAAAATCCATCCGTTTGCACCTACAAAACAAGTAAAGGGATATCACACTGTTTTAAAAAAATTGGAAGACCAATTAACTGAAATTACAGGTTTCGCAGCAACATCCTTACAGCCTAATTCTGGCGCACAAGGAGAATTTGCCGGATTAATGGTCATAAAAGCATATCATGAATCTCGAGGAGACCATCATAGAAATATTTGTTTGATTCCATCATCAGCACATGGTACAAATCCTGCAAGTGCGGTTATGGCTGGCATGAAGGTTGTGGTAACAAAATCTACTGATAAAGGGAACATCGATGTTGAAGATTTAAGGGAGAAAGCAGAACATTATAAAGACGATCTCTCCTGTTTAATGGTCACTTATCCTTCTACACATGGTGTTTACGAATCTGCCATAAAAGAAATAACTAAAATAATTCATGATAATGGTGGACAGGTTTATATGGATGGTGCCAATATGAATGCACAAGTAGGTTTGACTAACCCAGGAAATATTGGTGCAGATGTTTGTCATCTAAACCTGCATAAAACTTTTGCTATACCTCATGGTGGTGGTGGACCAGGTGTTGGTCCTATTTGTGTTGCAAAACAATTAGTTCCTTTTTTACCAGGAAATCCAATTAAAAAAACTGGAGGTGAAAAGGCTATAACCGCTATATCTGCAGCACCTTATGGTTCTGCATTAGCTTGTTTAATTTCTTATGGTTATATCAAAATGTTAGGCGCTGAAGGCCTAACAGAATCTACTAAAATTGCTATTTTAAATGCTAATTATATAAAAACCAGATTAGAGGGAAGTTTTAATACTTTATATTCAGGTGAACGTGGTCGAGCAGCCCACGAAATGATTGTAGATTGCAGACCATTTAAAGTACATGGTGTTGAAGTGACAGATATTGCAAAACGATTAATGGATTATGGTTTTCATGCTCCAACTGTTTCATTTCCAGTAGCAGGAACTTTAATGATTGAACCGACAGAAAGTGAAAGCAAACAAGAAATTGATAGGTTTTGTGATGCGATGATTTCAATAAAAAAGGAAATTGAAAATATATCTAAAGAAGACTCTAACAATGTTTTAACAAATGCACCTCATACTCTAGATATGATCACTTCTGATGAATGGTTGATGCCATACACAAGAGAGCAAGCTGCTTATCCTTTAGATTTTGTAAAAGACAATAAATTTTGGCCGAGTGTAAGACGTGTAGATGATGCATACGGCGATCGAAATTTAATGTGCACTTGTGCTCCAATGGAAGAGTATATTAATGCCTAAAATGCTGTTTTGAACGTCGTAAAAAAGAACAAATATAAATTCACCTTTTAAATAAATGCTTTTATATTCGTTATGCATAAATCTTTTAAGGTAAATTAATTTTCATGAACATTAAAATTACTGGTACAGGCAGTTATATCCCAAACACCGTTGAAAAGAATGAAAACTTTCATCAACACGAATTTTTAAATTCAGATGGATCTACAATAGAACATGCCAATGAAGTTATTGTGGAAAAGTTTAAAGCCATAACTGGTATTGATGAACGCCGTTATGCAAAAGGACATTTAACCTCTTCCGATTTAGGTTTTTTTGCAGCTGAAAAAGCCATTGCTGATGCCAATATTGATCCTGAAACCATTGATTACATTATTGTAGCCCATAATTTTGGTGATGTAAAAACAAACACAATTCAAAGTGATTTGCTGCCTTGTTTAGCTTCACGAGTAAAACATAGTTTACGAATAAAAAATCCAAAATGTGTAGCCTACGATATTCTCTTTGGATGTCCAGGCTGGATTGAAGGTGTTATTCAAGCTCAAGCGTTTATAAAAGCAGGTATGGCAAAACGCTGTTTAGTAATAGGCTCTGAAACACTTTCAAGAGTTGTGGACAAACACGATAGAGATTCCATGATTTATTCTGATGGTGCTGGAGCAACAATTATTGAAGCCGTTAATGAGGAAGGTGGAATTTTAACCCATGAGACTGCCAGTTTCACTTATGATGAAGCTTATTACCTGTACTTTGGCAACTCCAATAAGCAAGAGCTTTGTAGAGATACTAGGTATATCAAAATGCATGGCAGAAAAATATATGAATTTGCATTAAACAATGTACCAAATGCCATGAAAACATGTTTAGACAATAGTGGTTTTTCTATTGATGATGTCAAGAAGATATTTATCCATCAAGCCAATGAAAAGATGGACGAAGCCATTATTAAACGTTTTTATAGACTTTACAAAACAAATGCTCCAGAACATATTATGCCTATGAGTATTAATAAATTGGGTAATAGTTCGGTAGCTACTGTTCCTACATTATTTGATTTAGTTAAAAACAACAAATTAAAAAATCATAGCTTATCTAAAGGTGATGTTATTATATTTGCAAGTGTTGGTGCAGGTATGCACATCAATGCCATTGTTTACAAGTATTAATAATGTACGAAAAGAGTTATCCTGAAAAACGGTTTAGATACACTATTCGATTCTTAAAAAAACATATTCCAGAAAATTCTTCAATATTAGATTTAGGAGTTGAAAATCCATTGTCTAAAATTATGAAAGATGAAGGGTTTACAGTTAAAAATACCAAAGGTGAAGATTTAGATATTGATATTTCTATAGTTACAAATTCTAAAGCAGAAGTTATTACAGCTTTCGAGATATTTGAACATCTTCTGTCTCCTTTCACTGTTTTAAAGAATATTAAAGCTAAAAAACTTGTTGCTAGTGTTCCGCTTAAATTGTGGTTTGCATCTGCTTATAGAAGCAAAACAGATATGTTAGATAGGCATTATCATGAATTTGAAGATTGGCAATTTGATTGGCTTTTGGAAAAATCTGGTTGGAAAATAATTGCTAGTGAAAAATGGACTAATCCAACTAAAAAAATAGGTGTCAGACCTATTTTACGTTGGTTTACTCCGAGATATTACATTGTTTACGCAGAAAGAGTTTGAGTTTGAACTTCTACATAATCATACCAGCACATAACGAGCAAGATTCTATCGCTGATACTCTAGAATCTTTAATAAATCAATCTTTACAACCAAAAGAAATTGTTGTAGTTAATGACAATTCAACAGATGCTACCAAAGATGTTATAAATAGGTACGTTAAATTGTATTCTTGGATCAATCTAGTCAATAATACGTCCTCCATTGAGCATTTACCTGGTTCTAAAATTATTAATGCTTTTTATAAAGGTTATCAGATCCTGGATGATAATTATGATATAATTTGCAAGTTTGATGCTGATTTAATTTTTCCGTATAATTATTTAGAAACACTTTCAAATCATTTCAATAAAAACTCAAAATTAGGCATGGCTTCTGGATTTTGTTATATTCAAAAAAATGAAGAATGGGTTTTAGAAAATTTAACCAGAAAAGATCATATTAGAGGAGCTTTGAAAGCATATAGAAAGGAATGCTTTTTACAAATTGGAAAACTGAAACCTTCTATGGGTTGGGATACTGTTGATGAGTTACTGGCTAAATTTTATGGTTGGGAAATTTTAACTGATGAAAATTTAAAAGTAAAACACTTAAAGCCCACTGGATATAGCTATAACAAGGCTTCAAAACATCTTCAAGGTGAAGCCATGTACAAATTGCGATATGGTTTCTTAATTACTTTAATTTCAGCAATAAAGTTGGCTTATAAAAAAGGGAGTTTTAAACTTTTTAAAGATTATATCTCTGGTTATTTCAAAGCTAAAAAAAATAAAATTGAGTTTTTAGTTACTGAAGAACAAGGGAAGTTTATCAGGAATTTAAGATGGAAAGGCATCATAAAAAAAGAGGTTTAACAAAATTTGGTAAACCTCTTTTTTGAATTGCTGACAAGTAGCTAGTTTTCAGAACTCACAACAAAACGTTTTATAAATTTATTTCCAGTTCTATTATCTATAATTTGAACAAAATAAACGCCATCCAAGTAATTGCTTACATTTAGATTAGCCTTATCATTAAGCAATGATCTTCTATTATATTGCTGATCAAATAATCTAATTTGTTGCAAATTGAATATGCTAATTCTTACATCTCGAGATCCAAAATCCTTTAAATCTATAGTGACATCTCCCTTTGTTGGATTTGGATAAATAGCGATTCTACTGGAAGCTGCATTTCTCACAACAATTATTGAATTTGACAAGCTATAACAACCAACCAAATCAGCAGCATTTCCATCAACTTCAGCTCCTTCCAAACCATCCTCATAACTCAAATGCCAGATAAGGCAATTTCCTGCTGGAGCTTCATCAAAATTAACATCATAAGGAGAATCTGGCAATGCTAAAATAATACCATCCTCATCTGTTATGACCCATTGAGAATTTGTTCCAACATTATCAGAAAGTGTAATGGAATCTTCAGGAATAATATCTGCTTCACCGTCACCAACTGTGAAAGTAAAAGTATTGTCTTCTCCGCCTGATATTGTTCCTCCTTCCGTGTGTTTTCTAGTAACAGTAATGGGGTTTGATAATGCATAACAACCCATTAATTCACTTGCATTTGTTACACCATCAAAGCTTACGTTGTCTTCATAGCCAAGATGCCATACTAAACAGGTTCCTGCCGGTGCTTCGTCAAAATTAACATCATAAGGCGTTGCTGGCAATCCTAATATATTGCCTTGGTCGTCGGTAACTACCCAAGCTTCATTTGTGCTGCTATTGCCAGACAATGTTATGGCGTCTGCAGGAATATTATCAGCCTCTCCATCACCAACACAGAACTCGAAAGGTCCGCCTTCCAATACGCCTGCCGTTGGCTGTGCATATCTATTTACTGTTATTGGATTTGATAATGCATAACAACCCATTAATTCACTTGCATTTGTTACACCATCAAAGCTTACGTTGTCTTCATAGCCAAGATGCCATACTAAACAGGTTCCTGCCGGTGCTTCGTCAAAATTAACATCATATGGCGTTGCTGGCAATCCCAATATATTGCCTTGGTCGTCGGTAACTACCCAGGCTTCATTTGTGCTGCTATTGCCAGACAATGTTATGGCGTCTGCAGGAATATTATCAGCCTCTCCATCACCAACACA
>NZ_JBEEEN010000011.1:0-43182 GCF_040117515.1 Gilvirhabdus luticola | reverse complement strand
GCAGGAATATTATCAGCCTCTCCATCACCAACACAGAACTCGAAAGGTCCGCCTTCCAATACGCCTGCCGTTGGCTGAAGGAATCTCTCAATGGCAATAGGTTCAGATAAATCAAACCTGCCAACAATATCATTAATATTTTTAGTAAACTTACCTTGTCCTGAAGGGTCTACTAAAGGTTTAATGCCGTTGTATGATAAGTGATAGATTAAGCATACTCCTACACTAGCATCATCAAAATTAATATCAGATGGATTATCTGGAAGAGCAAGAATGTTACCTTCTTCATCAGTGATAATCCATTGTTTTACCCGACCAGATGCATTTTCGAGAACAACCTCTACATGATCTGCTTCTCCGTCACCAACACAAACACTATTATAGGACTCTCCATCAATAAATGTTATATCACCTCCGTATACTGTTGCATTCTCATTGGCATGCCAATTCTGTGCATTAAGAACGCATATACTGAAGAGGATAAAAAAGATTGGTAAATTGTTAAGTATGTAGGTATAAAAAATTGAATTTGGAGCAACATTACGTACATTTCTTTTCATAACGATTGCCTTTAAAATTTTACTTTATAAATTTAATAAATAGCTAACGATTAAAATGTTAGCCAGCTAACATTTCGATAAAAAGCAATTAAAACAGATAAAGTTATATAATATATTGCCTGAAGTTATGCTTAATTTTGTTTTAATACAAAATCTAGTATATTACCTGTTGAAGCATTGGGAAAACCAATTCCTAAAAGTGCAGACATAGTTGGTGCAATGTCAGTTATTTCTGTTCTTTTAAAGGTTTGACCGTGTTCAATTCCTTTACCAAAAAATAGAAGAGGTACATGAGTATCATAATTATATCCTGTACCATGATCTGTACCCGTTCTATTCCATTGAGAGTCTGGTAAAACTGATGTATTATAAACATATAAAATATCACCTGAACGTTTTTGATTGTGGCCATTGCTTAATAAATTTTCAAGATATCCGTGTTGTCCACCAAACTGATTAATATTTGAAGCTATAAAAACTCTATCAATAAGTTTATACTCTAATAATTTAATTGAAATTGCTTCTTTTAATTTTTCTAAATTCAGTTTTTCAGATTTAATTTTATCATGATCTAAATAAATTTGATTGTTTATTCTACTCAAAATTAAATTAGATACTTGATACTGATCTTCCAAAAATATATTTAAGTCTTCCTTCATTTTTCTAGTATCAAAAAATCCTCCTGGAATTTTTAATGACTGTAAATATAAAATAGCATCAACTGCTCCATGATCTGATGTTAAAAATACTGTGTACTTGTCCTTTCCAACTTTTTCATCAAGTGCATCAAACAATCTCTCTAACTCTAAATCCAAACGCAAATAGGTGTCTTCTACTTCAACTGAATTTGGGCCAAAATCATGTCCTACTTTGTCTGTACTAGAGTAACTTACTGTAAGGATATCGGTAATTTCATCTACGCCTAATTGTTCTGCATCAATCGCTTTTAAGGTAAAATCTGTGATTAAACTGTTTCCAAAAGGGGAATCCGCAATAATTTGAAAGTTTCCATTTTCGTTTTTCAAAGCTTCTAAATCATACGGAAATGTTGCTGATTCCATGCCTTTAAATATTCTTTCAAAAGTATTAAGGTCATTACCACTTTCGAAATACGTATCTATATCATACAATGTATTCCAAACTTTGAAATATTTTTCTGCTGCATCAGAATCATTAAAATCTTTTACCCATTGAGGCAAGTCATTCATGTAATAAGAGCTTGATATCCAATTTCCAGTTCCATTATGTTCATAATCAAACCAATAAGCAGCATTTGCGGTATGTCCTGCTGGTAAAATTGCTCCTCTATGTTTAATAGATATTCCAATGGTTTTTCCTTTCATTTGTGTGAACAATCTATTTTCATCGGCAAAAGTAGTGGACAACATCCACTTTGGTGATCTTTTACCATCATTACTTGTTGTTCCAATAGGCAAAACAGAATTATCATCAACACAATTTACGTTACGTCTTAATTCTTTTTCATACCAATCATTACCAATCACTCCATGATATTTTGGTGTAGTTCCAGTAAAAATAGAAGCATGGCCAGGACCTGTTTTTGTCGGAATATAATTGAAATGATTATTCTTACAATTATAGCCTTCATCCATCATTCGTTTAAAACCACCATCTCCATATTTATTATAAAAACGGGTTAAATAATCATATCGCATTTGGTCAACCACTATACCAACTACTAATTTTGGTTTTGAATTGCTATCTATAGTAGCTGTTTGTGCTCTACTCGCTATAACGAATGAAAAAATAAATAGGTAAAATAATATGCGTTTCATAACCATAATAATATTGTGTTTCAAAAATAAGGGATTTATTGTTTCTTTAATTTAAAATAATGGTTAAATAAGTAATACTAATTTTTTACTTTAGCAGTAACTTATTTTTTTATGACATACCTCCATAATATTGGTCTTTATTTTTTAATGATTCGAGAAATGTTTCGTAAACCAACCAAGTGGTCCGTTATGAAACACTTAATTTTAAAGGATATAGATGATTTGATTATTCAATCACTGGGTATAGTTGCATTCATTTCATTCTTCGTTGGAGGAGTTATTACTATCCAGACTGCTTTGAACATTAGCAATCCTTTAATTCCAAAATATCTGGTTGGTTTTGCAACGAGACAATCGGTAGTTTTAGAATTTGCGCCTACATTTACATCAATTATTATGGCAGGAAAAGTAGGGTCTTTCATTACTTCAAGTATTGGAACCATGAGAGTTACAGAGCAGATAGATGCGCTTGAAGTTATGGGAATAAACTCACTTAATTATTTAGTTTTTCCTAAAACGGTTGCTTTAATGTTTTATCCTTTTGCTATCGCTATTGGAATGTTCTTGGGAATCCTTGGAGGTATGGCTGCTTGCGTTTTTGGAGAATATACTACTTTAGAGAATTACATTATTGGAATACAGACAGATTTTGATACATTTCATGTGATATATTCGTTTATCAAAACCTTTGTTTTTGCTTTTGTTTTGGCAACAATTCCATCCTTTCATGGGTTTTATATGAAAGGTGGTGCGTTAGAAGTTGGTAAAGCAAGTACAACTTCATTTGTTTGGACCAGTGTTGCCATCATATTGTTAAATTATATTATAACCGGAATGTTGTTAGGCTAATGATCATAGTAAAAGATTTACATAAATCGTTTGGAGACGCTCACATTTTAAAAGGCATAAGCACTACTTTTGAAAAAGGGAAGACCAATCTAATTATTGGTCAAAGTGGTTCTGGTAAAACAGTATTACTAAAATGTCTGTTGGGATTGTTTACACATGAAGGTGGCAGTATTTCTTATGAAGGCAGGCGCTTTTCGAAACTTTCTGAAGATGATAAAAGAAATTTGAGGGCCGATATAGGAATGGTATTTCAAGGCAGTGCCCTTTTTGATTCCATGACAATAGCCGAGAATGTAAAGTTCCCACTTCGTATGTTTACCGCTATGACTAATTCTGAAATGGATGATCGAGTAGATACTGTTTTAAAAAGGGTTAATCTTGTTGATGCTCATAAAAAAATGCCAAGCGAGGCTTCCGGTGGAATGCAGAAAAGAGTTGCGATAGCTCGTGCTATTGTAAATAATCCAAAATATTTATTTTGTGATGAGCCTAACTCCGGTTTAGACCCAAAAACTGCCATTGTTATTGATAATTTAATTCAGGAAATTACCAAGGAATACAATATCACCACTGTGATAAATTCTCACGATATGAACTCTGTCATGGAAATTGGAGAAACCATTATCTTTTTAAAAGATGGACTAAAAGCTTGGTCTGGAAGCAGAGACAACATTTTTAAAACAGATAATGAAGTGGTTACAGACTTTGTTTATTCTTCTGAATTGATGAAGAAAGTGAGACAAATGTATATTGAAGAAAAACAGTAATTTATTATTATTGTATGTCCCGAGACTTTCTTAAAAATCCACCGAACCCAAAAGTTATGGTGTGAATATTGCCAGTAAATTCGTTATAATCTTTATCAAAATGCGTTAGATTAAAGGTGTATTTAACTCTCAAATAACCAAATACATTTTTTTTATCATTCTCATCACGGTTCATTTTAATGTCAAAACTCAATCCCAGTAAAATAGGTTCATCGTAAAAATTAAATTTTTCTTCAATCTCATTCTTCTCAAAATCAAAAATATAATCTGCATTGGGGCTTAAGTCTTTAGCCAATATCCCTGATATAGATACGCCTATAAATGGTAACACCCTTAATGAATTATTGTCCAATAAAGGATAAGCTACAGATAATTCTAAATTGTGATAATGTGCTTTACTGTTTTTCTTCCAAATTAAATTATCAATTTCAATTTCCTTTTTTGTTTTACTGCGCCCATAAAAATATCCTAAATTAATAACCATAATCTTCTTATACTGCATGCTAAATGACACGCCGAATAAAAGTTGATTGTTAAATTGACCATGCAGTCCTTCAGTAAAAATGCTATAACCTGTAGACAAATCTGCGCCGAAACCCCATTTTGCCCAACTATTTGCATCTAAAATAGTACTATCTATGATGTTTTTAGGAGTATCAAATTCCTTATTAGTTTCAATTGAATTGTAAAAATTAAGTTTTGAAAATGTAGATTCTTGCGTATTATTTGACTGACAATAAGATTTTAAAACCAATAGGGTAATAACACCTATGAGTATACTTTTTATCATAAAGTAGATAAACTTAATTAATCACTACGCTATTAATAAATCCATGAAATATTTGGTAATACAACTAAATTAATCTTTTTATCAATACAAACTAAAATTAATTTAAACTCTTAACTATCAAGGTATCTAAATCTAATTTTCTTTTAAGCCACTTTTCTAGCTTTTCTTTATCTTTTTCAATTATTTCCTTGGTGGCAATAGAGTCATACCATTTGGCTGAAAATATTGAAAGTGTATCTGTTTTTTTAAAATTTGTAGTTATTTGATTAGAATAAGAAAATTGCTCAATATTTTCAAAGACAATGTTTAATTCACTCGTTAAACCATCAAATGCAATATAGTTTTTCTCTAATTTAGATAAAGTAATTACCTTGCCTTCTAGAAATCGGATTTTTTCAGATTGTGATAACAAATCCAAAGAATCTCTAGAGCGCAATTCTTCCATATATCGCAAATTATCTGTATATTTTGACTTGCTTTGATTGACTACTAAAGAACAATTATTAAGAGCATTGTAATCATTCATTCTACTTTTTAATAGTGCAATTGTAGATTCAGGAATTTCATCAAGTCCAAAAGTGTTAATAATTATTGATGACGATTCTCCATCGGAATATGTATAATTTGCATTCTTCTTTAAATAGGAAGCATGAGGTAAAGCATTTAACTCATTCTCAATAAAATTACGAGCATCTCTATTAAAATTATTCTCGTTCAAAACGTTTAAAAATGTCCAAACGGCTGGGATCATAACTACAACGGCTAATAAAGTTGCTAATTTTGAAATCCGACTACGCTTTTTGGAATTCACGTATTTTATCATTGGAAAACGCAATAATTTCAATACAATAAAAGTTGCCAAAGCTATAAATATGGTGTTTATAGTAAATAGATACATAGCTCCTAAAAAATAAGGTCCATTACCTATAGCTAATCCATAACCAGCAGTACATAAAGGAGGCATTAATGCAGTTGCTATTGCAACTCCAAAAATAACGGATGCAATTGTACCACGTTTTGTTCTTGCAATTATTAAGGCAAGTCCACCAAAAAAAGCAATTAATACGTCACGTATATCTGGTTTAACCCTTCCTAAAAGTTCTGAAGTATCTTCGCTTAACGGAAATATATAAAAAAATAAAAAAGCCGTAAGTAAACTCAAACCAATCATGATTGCCAAATTGATTAAAGACCTTTTCATCGTATCTATATCATTTATGGCAACAGACATACCTACACCTAATATTGGTCCCATTAGGGGAGAAATTAACATGGCGCCAATAACTACGGCAGTTGAATTTGCATTAAGACCTACTGAAGCCACAAAAATAGAACAGACCAAAATCCAAGCTGTTGCCCCCTTAAAAGGTATATCAGCTTTTATTGCAGCAATAGTCGCATCCCTATCGGTGTCTTGACGAAAATCTAAAAGTTCATTCAAAAACTTTTTGATACTTGCAAATAAACCTTTTGCATCTTTTTTAACAGCCTGTTTAGATTGCTCTACATTCTGTTCATGCTTTGCTTCTTCTTCTGAAAAATTAAACTTACTTTCTTCCATGATTATTCAAAATTTTCACCAAATTTTTGTTTCAGGTTTTGGAGAACTGCCTTTATATCCTGTTCTTTTTCTTTTGGATAAATTAATAAAGCCTCATCTTTATCCACAATAATATAGTCATTCACACCATCAATAACAACAAGCTTACTTTTATTGGTTCTTATGATGTTTCCTTTTGAATTAGACACTAATGTCTTCGCATTTATAATGGCATTATTGTCATGATCTGTTTCAAGTTTATCATACAAGCTAACCCAAGTTCCTAAATCATTCCAATCAAATTCAGCAGGAAGAACACATACATTTTTAGACATTTCCATAATGGCATTGTCCACAGAAATATTTTCAGCTTTCATATAATTCTCTCCAATAAATTTGTCTTCAAGTTCTGTGTTATAAAAATCAATTCCTTTCTCAAATAGGGCAAAAAGTATTGGTTGATTCCTCTTATAAGAATCTATCACACTATTAACATGCCACATAAAAATACCAGCATTCCATAAAAAGTTTCCTTGTGACAGAAATTTTTTTGCCGTTTCATAATCTGGTTTTTCTTTAAATTGTTTTACAGATTTAATGCTATAATCTGAAGAATTATCAAATTCAATATAACCATAACCTGTATTTGGAAAAGTAGGTTGAATGCCTAAAGTCATCAAAGAATTGTGCTTATAACAATAGTCAAAAGATTGTTGAACGTTTTTCACAAAAGTATCTTCGTCTTCAATCCAATGGTCACTAGGTGCAACAATAATGAGTGCATCTGGATTTTCTTTCTGAATTTTTAAAGAAGCATATAAAATACAAGGCGCTGTATTTCGTAATGCTGGTTCTAAAACCACTTGTCTTTTTGTAAGTTTTGGCAATTGTTTAAATACTAAATCATTATACAATTTATTAGTTAAAATGAAAATATTCTCTTCTGGAATAACTTTACTTAAACGAGAAAACGTTTTTTGAATTAAAGTCTCACCAGTTCCTAACATGTCGTGAAATTGCTTTGGGAAAGCTTTTGTGCTTACTGGCCAAAACCTTGATCCTATACCTCCTGCCATTAATATGGCGTAATGGTTTTTACTCATAAATAATTTTAAATTATCTCAACTTCTGCATTTGGATTGAAAAGATACAACTTTCCAGTTTTAATCTCAATACATTCATAACGTTTAACTCGTTTATTTCCTTTTTTAAAAATTTTGCCATTATACATCTTAAATTTAGTCCCAAAAGGAATCTCAACAACATATGTTTTATTGTTAGGTTCATCAAATTGTTTTAACGCCCTTGATAAAATAACATCTGTATCGCTACTAGCTTTTGGATTTTTAAAATGTCTTGCAAGTAATGGTAAAATATCTGCTGGAAAAATATCAGGATTTAAAAAGGATAACATTAAATGCTGAAAACAGCGCTTCCATTCAAGACCGTGTGGTTTAATAAACTTGCCATGTTTCTTATACGCTTCAAAATGTGCAATCTCATGAATGAGTGTAATTAAAAAACGATATTTATTTAAGCTTGCATTTATGGTTATTTGGTGTTTATTATTAGGTAATTTTCTATAATCTCCGTGTCTTGTTTTTCTTTCTTTCTTTATTTTTACTACCAAATTATCATGCTCTAAAAGCTTTAAAACTTTTGATTCAGAAGCTGAAGGAATATAATCTTGTAATCTTTTTTGCATTGCTCAAAAGTATGGCAAATAATTAAAATTTTTCTCTTATATTATTTTAAAATCTTAAATTAAAAAATAAAAGTATATCTGTGTTTACTATAAAAGTAAAAGAAGAACTTATAGAGTATTGCAAAAAACAAATTTCTAATTACAATTTTGGAAAGCGTTCTCAAGCTAATGGTACACCAGAACAACAACTTACCGGGATTATTGGTCAAAGTGTTGTTATGGAACTTTTTGGTTTAGAAAAAGTCGATGGTCGTTATGGTTTTGATGAAGGTGTTGATCTTGTTTTTAACAATAAAAAGATTGATGTAAAAACTATGGGTAGAACTACTTAATGTAAAGCCATATTACACAAATAATTTTTTAAAACTTCAGGACTATTTTAAAACCGAAGTGTATGTTTTTTGCAGTTATCACAAAACGAAAAAAGAACTCACTATTTGTGGTTAGATTACTAAAGAAGATTTTGTGCTGAAAAGACGTTATTACAAAAAAGGATCTTTAAGAACCAGATCCGATGGCTCTACTTTTAAAACTTTTTCAGATTTATACGAAATCGACAATTCAGATTTAAATAAAGTTAATTCAGTAAAAGAATTAAAACAAAAATTAATGCTCCTATAAATTTAAGTGAATTCTTTATCTTTACTATTTACACAATTCCTTGCAAAGTGTCTAATCGTAACAAAGAAATAACCATTGCTGTTTTACCTTTTCAGGTTTTAACAGATATTGAAAAGTTAAATCCGATAATGCTTGGATTTACTGAAGATCTTATTACAAATTTTTCAAAGTTTAATGGTTTATCTGTTCTTTCTCATTTTTCTACAAGACAATTTAAGAACACTTCAAACATCAACTCGTTAACCGAACTCAATGTTGACTATGTTGTTACAGGTAGCTTTAGATCACATTTTGATAAAATTAGAATCAATATCAGGCTTATCAATGCTTCTGAAAACTCAATAGTTTTTGCAGGTCAACATTTAGAAACTCCTGAATCCATCTTCCTTGCAGAAGACGCGGTGACCCATCAAATTGTGAATGTATTGCAACAACAGATAGATTATAATCTTTTATCATACTCTTACAAAAAGAAAAATACTGATCTGGATGCCTATGTTTATTGGCTAAAAGGTATGGATATCATGTATAAAGGAACGCTGGAAAGTGATCTAAAGGCGCGTAAATATTTTAATGAAGCATTAAAGGTAGACCCAAATTATGCTAGAGCATACACTGGAATTTCTTTGTCCTATTTTAATGAATGGAGTTGTCAGGTTTGGGACAGATGGGAAGTAAGTAGTAAAGGAGCACATAAATATGCCCTAAAGGCACTTGAACTTGACGAAAATGATTATCAAGCTTTGATGGTTCTTGGAAGAACCTATTTATATTCTGAAGAATATGAGAAAGCAGAACATTGCTTAAGGAAATCTTTAAGAATGAATCCCAATGATGCTTTAAATCTAATGAGCATTGCTTTTTTATTGGTCTATTTAGGCCACCCAGACGAAGCTTTGAAATTATATAACAAAGCCAATACCTTAAATCCGTTCCATAAAGATAAATTCCTGACTTATGGAACTTTCATTTATTTTGAATTAAGCCAATTTGAAAAAGCACTTGAGCTAGCCAAAAAAATTAAACTTGATCAAAGTTGGGTAGATTTTCCTGTTTTTATTGCTGCAATTTATTTTCATATTAATGATTTAAAAAACGTAAGAAAATATTGGAATATTTTTGTTGAAAATTTTAGTGCCCATATTAAAAAGAATGCAACAGAAAGAGAAGCTCTGGAATGGCAAATAAATGTAAATCCATTTAAGGGTAAAACCAATCTTCGTCCTTTTTGGGATTTTATAGCCAAAGGAGAAAACATTTCTCCTGCTAGTGAACCCATAATTGAAAGTATTAAGCATGAAGCTTCTTTCATTAAAAAAGGCGATATGTGGGAAGTGATTTTTCAGGGACAGAATGCTTTAGTTAAGGATTCAAAAGGAAATAGTGACATAGCTATACTTTTATCAACACCTAACAGCGACATACACTGTATGGAACTCATGGGATCTAATCTTCATGAAAATATAGATTCAGACGTTATTGATGAAAAAGCCAAAGCTTCTTATCAAAAGAAAATAGAATCCCTTCTATCCAAAATAGAGGATGCTAAAGAAATGCAGAATTATGAGCTAACTTATTCGCTTGAAAAAGAATACGAATCTCTTGTCGATCATTTATCTAAATCACTTGGCCTTGCCGGCAAACCCAGAAAAATTGGTTCTTCCGTAGAAAAGGCCAGATCAGCCGTAACCTGGCGTATTCGAAGTGCCATAAAAAAAATTGATGCAGTTCATCCTCAACTAGCTAAACATCTTTCCAATTCAATAAGTACAGGTACATTCTGCTCCTACAAACCAGAATTGAAAGTAACTTGGATGGTTTAATATTTCTCCTTACAATTCTTTTTTCATGAACTTACATCGTAAGGACAAAACTTACGTCTATAAAGGTGTAAGCGAATTATAATCAATTTAAAATTAATTTATCATGCCAACACCATTAGAAATTTTACTCGACCCCATTTCATTGATCATTTTGGTTATGTATGCAATTCTCATTGTATGGGAAGCATTATTTCCAGCAAAGAAATTACCAAAAGTAAAATATTGGAAGCTGAAAGGACTAACTGCTTTTGCTGTTTATTTTTATTTATCTTCTTACCTACCTTTATTAACAGATCCGTATTTAGAACCTTTTCAATTATTTGATCTTTCTGGTATTGGAATAATTAGCGGTTCTATATTAGCCATTTTACTTGTTGAGCTAGCTATTTATATCTGGCATCGGTCTATGCATAGGTCAGACTTTTTATGGCGTACGTTTCATCAGATGCATCATAGCGCAGAAAGACTAGATACCTATGGTACTTTTTATTTCAGCATTTTAGATATGATTGGATGGACGTTTCTTGGAAGTATTTGTTTTGCACTACTTATGGGATTTAGTCCTCAAGCCATTACAGTTATGCTCTTGGTAACAACGTTCTTCAATATTTTTCAACATTCAAATATTAAGACACCTCGTTGGTTAGGCTATATCGTTCAACGTCCTGAAAGTCATACAGTACACCATGCAAAAGGAATTCATAAATACAACTATTCAGATTTACCATTGATTGATATTCTTTTTGGGACCTTCAAAAATCCTAAAACCTTTGAACATGAAACTGGATTTTATCAAGGTGCATCTTCCAAAATTTGGAAAATGCTAACATTTAAAGATTTAAATAAAGAACCTATAAATAAATAAATAATATTATGAACATTAAAGATTATCTAAACTCAAACATACCTGTTCTAACTGATAGTGGATTTGAAACTACATTGTTATTTCACCATAACATAGATCTGCCACATTTTGCATCATTTTATTTGCTTGACAAACCAAAATATGATGACGTCATCTATAATTATTATAAAGAACATCTTGAAATAGCAAAACAATATAAACTTGGTTATATATTAGAAAGTGGTACTTGGAGAGCCAACAGAGATTGGGGATTTAAGCTTGGTTACAATGAATCTGATTTAGTAAAAGTAAATCAGCTAGCTATAAAGCAATTAAAAGCTTTTAAGGACGAATACTCTGCCAATTTACCTTTTATATTGATAAGTGGTCAGATTGGACCTGCAAAAGATGGCTATACAATTACAGCAGTTATGTCTGAAATTGAAGCCCAAAAATATCATGATTTACAAATCAAGGCATTTAAGGAAGCAGGTGCCGATTTGGCTTCTGCCTTGACCATGGGTTATATAAACGAAGCATTGGGCATTGTAAATTCAGCTAAAGAAAATGATTTACCAATAGTCATTTCTTTTACTGTTGAAACTGATGGTCATCTACCAAGTGGTGAAACATTAAAAGATGCTATTGAAACTATTGACAGAGCAACAAATAGTTATCCTTTGCACTATATGATTAATTGTGCTCATCCTTCTCATTTTGTTGACCAATTGGAAGAAGATGGCAAGTGGAAATCTAGAATTAAAGCCATAAGAGCAAATGCATCATGTAAAAGTCATGCTGAATTGGATGAAGCTACTGAATTAGATAGAGGCGACATTTTAGACTTTGGTAAGTGGCATGCTCAATTGAAAGAAAAGTTGCCAAATTTAAACATCTATGGTGGTTGCTGTGGTTCAGATGTGGAGCATGTAGCCGAAATATGTAAAAACATTTCAATTCCTGTTGAAGCATAAAATGAAAGAAATCGTTCAAAAAACATTCAGTTATAATCAAATGAATACTGGAAACATAAAAGAGGTTTTTCCTCTTTTATGTCCAGTTAGAGAAAGAGATTGGATCGATGGTTGGGATTGCAAAATGATTTATTCAATTTCCGGACTAATTGAAAAAAATTGTGTTTTTATAACTCAACTCAATAAAGACAAAGAAACCATTTGGCACGTTACCCAATACGATAAAAAAAATTATAGAATAGAGTTTTTAAGGGTAACACCAAAAGAAAATACGGTAAGAATCAACATGCAATTAGAAAAAATTAATGAATCTTATACCAAAACTTACATTTCTTATTTGTACACCCTTTTGGAAAACACCCAAGTGGAAGAAAAAATGTCTCAAATTGAGCAATCATTTTTAAATTCAATGACGCATTGGGAAAAAGCTATAAACTATTATCTTAAAACTGGAAAGAAGCTAAAAAGGGTTAAGGCGTAGAATTAGAAACTTGAAGTAATTTCCCATTGTAATATTTATTCCCATTCAAGGAAAATTTAAAAATATATTGTGCCATTTCTAGTGCCGACGTTCTCGCCTCATAATCTGGAAAAGCCTCTTTAAGCATTTCTGTTTGTACAGCTCCCAAAGCTAAAACATTAAAACTCGGTCCTGTTTCTTTATACTCTTCTGCTAGCAATTCTGTTAAAGTTATCACTGCTCCTTTACTAGAACTATAAGCTGATAATCCCGCAAATTTCATACTACCTTGAACTCCACCCATAGAACTGATATTTACAACATGACTTTCTTTATTCATAAATGGAAGAACTATACGTGTTAATTCAGCAACGCCAAAAACATTAGTTTTATAGACATGCAAAAAATCTTTTGTACTTGTTTCTGCAAATGGTTTGTTAATCAAACTTCCAGCATTGTTGATTAGAATATCGACTTGATTCCATTCAACCTTTATAAAATCAATTACTTTTTGATAATCGGTTTCAACTTCCAAATCAAATGATAGTGAACAAATATTATCAAAATGAAGATTGTTGACAGGTTGTGCATTACGCGACAATGCCAAAACATTATGGCCCGCATCTGCAAAGAGATGAACCAATTCTAAACCAATGCCTCTGCTTGTTCCAGTAATGATAATATTCTTAACTCTATTCATACATTTCAATTTCTTTTGTAGGTGTATCACACATTTTTTCTATAGCTGGTATGATTTTGTTGATCAAACTCGCCATAAAATCGTAATCTAATTTATCGGCTTCATCGTCAACATGATGATAATAATCATAATTTGACAAATCGCAAGAAGATAAACTTTGACAAGGTAAACCAAACTCTTTATAAAAAGCATAATTATCTGATGCCACAAAAAGATTATATTTTTTAGCAATATCAGATAAGCCAATGAGGTTGCTATCTACATATTCATTAATTTTCGACGCCATATTGGACAGGTCATAACCTGACAAAAAAGCAACATAATCACGATCTTTAAGAGGAACACCTGTCATTTCAAAATTCAACATACTATATAAATCTAAATTTTCATTCTTTAATCTTTTGGCCAAATGTTCTGAACCTAAAAGACCTAATTCCTCTGCTGAAAACAAAACAAACATGATGCTTCTTTTGTTTTTCTTTTTTGCTGCAAAATATTTTGCAATGGCTAATACAGAACTAGTTCCAGAGGCATTATCGTTAGCTCCGTTGGCAATGGAGTCATTATCAACTGCTTTTGCATAACCAATATGATCATAATGAGCTGAAATGATAACAAATTCATTCTTTAATTTAGAGTCTGTTCCTTCTATATATCCAACAATATTGAAAGCATCCAAACCTTTTGCTTTAAAATCATCACGATACGATTCAAAATATGGCTTAACTCCAAAACTTTTAAGCTGTTGTTCGATATATTTGGCTGCTTTTTCAATACCTCCTGTTCCTGTATTTCGTCCAGCTAAATCATCTGAAGAAAGATATATAACAGATTCTTTAATTTCATCACTTAATATAATAATGGTTTTTGAAGGTTTACATCCAATAAAGGTAGATAGGATTAAGAATAAAAAAAAAATACCTCTCATAATTTTAATTTAGATAAATATATAAAATTCCTTAACTTTAATGAAAAGTATTTAAGATGCCTATTTATATGGATCGGCATGAACTTCCGAGTGAAATTACTCCTGAAGCTCTGGCCGAATTACATCAAAAAGATTTAGCAATCGAACATAAACATGACTGCCGAGGTTTTACTTATTGGTTAGATTTGGACAAGAAATATGCCTTTTGTTTGATTGAAGCTCCGAATAAAGAGGCTGTTTACAATATGCATCATGAATCTCATGGTGATCTTCCAACAAAAATTATTGAAGTTGAACCAACTATAGTTGGATCTTTTCTAGGAAGAATTTCTGACCCTGAAAAAGCTAAAGACACAGAATTAAATATTATTAATGATCCAGCGTTTAGAACTATAATGGTTATAGAAACTGGTAATTATCTTAATAGAACAGAAGGCAATCAGTATAATGTTTTTACTCAAAAATTTCACAATAGCGTTACCAAAACTTTAAATCATTTTGAAGGTAGGATTGTAAAACAAGATAATACAAGCTATTTGGTGTCATTTAAATCCGTATCCAGTGCAATTTTATGTGCCATTAAGATTTACTCCAACATCAAATACATAACTCCAAAATTTGAAAAAGCTTTTCGGAATCTTAAAATTGGTTTGACTTCTGGAGTTCCTTTAGCAAAAGATGATGAAAAAATATTTGAAGAGACTATTACACTGGCGACAAGAATGTGTGATGTAATTAAAAACCCTATCGTGATTACCAATGAGTTAAAAAAATTATATGAAAGTGAAAATAAAAACGCTTACATAGATCAAGATTTGATACGTACTCTAAAACCGAATGAAAAAGATTTTTTAACCAAGTTGATGAACTATCTTGAAATAACTTGGCATGATGTTTCATTGAATATTGAAAAATTTAGTTCAGATTTGGGATATAGTAAATCTCAACTTAACAGAAAATTAAAATCACTTACTGGAAAATCTCCAAATAATTTTATTATGGATTACAGGCTTAATAATGCATTAAAATTACTTCATGATCAGAAAGGAAACATATCTGAAATAGCTTTCGAAACTGGATTTAATAGTCTTGCCTACTTTTCAAAATGCTTTAAGAAAAAATTCAAAATACTTCCGTCAAAATATTTACAGCAACATATTTATTAGTCTTTTTCAATCATTTTTTTTGCAAATGACTCAAATTTGCAAACTTTTGAATTAAAAGTAAAAATCAATTCATAAGTAAAATTTTAGTTTTAGGTAATAATTAATGTTTAACTAACAATCAACCAATTATGAAAACTTTAAAACTATTATTAATCGCAACTATTGCATTAACAACTTCTAACATGATGGGACAAGAAAATTCTGCTACAGATCTTTTAAGAAATGAAATGACAAAAAATGATCAAAACATGTACGTTATTGAAAGAGAAATTCCAGGAGCTGGGAATTTAACATCAGAAGAATTACAGGCCATTTCACAGACATCATGTGGTGTATTAGACCAAATGGGAGAGACAAATATTAAATGGCTGCATAGCTATGTTACTGGAGACAAAGTATATTGTGTATATATGGCTAAAAATGAAGATTTAGTAAGAGAGCATGCCAATAAAGGTGGTTTTCCAGCAAACTCTGTAGTTGAGGTAAAAACTATTATAAACCCAGCAACAGCTACGAATTAAAGAATTTAGGTTATTAAACATAAAAAGCAATCACATTTATGATGGTTTTTTTATTCACTATTAAGACTTAAACTAGCATCGTGACTGGATTCTCTATGTAACCTTTTAAGGTTTGCAAGAATTGAGCTCCAGTAGCACCATCAACAGTACGATGATCACAAGCCATTGAGAGTTTCATTGTGTTACCCACTACAATTTGGCCATCTTTAACGACTGGCTTTTGAACAATGGTTCCAACAGAAAGTATTGCAGAATTTGGCTGA
Source organism: Gilvirhabdus luticola (assembly GCF_040117515.1). NCBI lineage: Bacteria > Pseudomonadati > Bacteroidota > Flavobacteriia > Flavobacteriales > Flavobacteriaceae > Gilvirhabdus > Gilvirhabdus luticola. Next base: position 26,875 of record NZ_JBEEEN010000011.1, on the reverse strand, counting down.
TTTATAATAGATGTAAAGCTTTCTATACCAAACATACCTAAATTTGATACTGTAAAAGTACTGCCTTCCATTTCGTCAAGAGATAATTTTTTATTTTTTGCTCTTATTGCATAGTCTTTTACCGCAGCACCTATTTGAGGTAAAGTTTGCTCATTAGCAAATCGAACAACTGGCACGACCAAACCATCAGGAACAGCAACAGCTACTCCAATATGCACATGATTATTCAATCTCATTTTATCATCAAACCATTGCGAATTAACTTGAGGATGTTGTTTTAATGCCAATGCACACGCTTTAACAACCATATCATTAAATGATATTTTTGTATCAGGCAAACTGTTATACTGATTTCTAAATGCGATGGCATTGTCCATATCAAACTCTACATTTAAGTAATAATGTGGAGCAGTGAATTTTGATTTTGCTAAATTTTTAGCAATTGCTTTTCGCATATTAGAATTTGCAACCTCATCAAAATCTTCTTGACCAGTAGGTACAAATTTGCCAACTGTTGCAGCAGAAGTTGTAGGCGTGAAATTCTCGATATCACGCTTAATAATACGTCCATTTTCTCCCGAACCTTTAACTTGAGATAGATTGATTCCTTTTTCTTGAGCCATCTTTTTTGCTAATGGTGAAACAAATAATCTACCGTTAGTAGTGTTTACATTAGTTTCAACTTTTGGAGTTTCTTGTTTTAGTTGTTCTACTTTAACAGGTTCATTTTCAGATGTTTCCTTTTGAGTTACTTCTTCAGATTTAGATTCACTGGAAGCTGATTTAAAGTTTTTAGCAATATTTGATACATCTGTACCTTTTGGACCAATAATTGCTAAAAGTGAATCCACCTTTGCAGTTTCACCTTCGTTAAGACCAATATACAATAATGTTCCAGACTGAAATGATTCAAATTCCATGGTTGCTTTGTCAGTTTCAATTTCTGCCAAAATTTCTCCTTCTGAAACTTCATCACCAATTTTTTTCAACCAAGTTGCTACAGTTCCTTCTTCCATGGTATCACTCAAACGAGGCATAGTTACCACAGTAACTCCATCTGGAATATCATTAGAACTATCAGCTTCATCTTTTGATTCTTCATTTGAACCTTCGACAACTGGCTTTTCTTTTTCCTCCTTTTCTGATGATGTATTTCCGTTAAGGAAACTTGAAATATCCTCACCTTCTTCTCCAATAATTGCTAAAAGTTCATCAACTTTTGTGGTTTCTCCTTCTTGAACTCCAATATGCAACAATGTCCCTTCATGAAAAGATTCAAACTCCATGGTTGCTTTGTCAGTTTCTATTTCTGCTAGAATATCTCCTTCTTCAATTTTGTCACCAACCTTCTTCAACCAAGTTGCCACAGTTCCTTCTTCCATGGTATCACTCAAACGAGGCATATTAATTACTTCTGCCATAGCTTATAATTTATGTTGTAAAAATGGATAATCTTCTTGTTCATAAACAGCATCATACATCACGTTCTTTTCTGGAAATGGCGATTCTTCTGCAAACTTTTCACATTCACTAACTAAATCTTTTACACGTTTGTCAATCACTTTTAAATCTGCTTCAGTTGCATATTTCTTTTCAAGTATAACATCTTTTACTTGTGTAATTGGATCTATTTTCTTGTACTCTTCAACCTCTTCTTTCGTTCTGTAATGCTGTGCATCACTCATAGAATGTCCTCTATATCGGTAAGTTTTCATTTCAAGGAAAGATGGGCCATCACCACGTCTTGCTCTTTCTATAGCCTCATAAAGTGCTTCTGCAACTTTTATTGGATTCATTCCGTCTACTGGTCCGCTAGGCATTTCATAACCTCTTCCGAGTTTCCAAATTTCAGTATGATTTGCTGTACGTTCAACAGAAGTACCCATAGCATAACCGTTATTCTCACAAATAAAGACAACTGGAAGTTTCCACAGCATCGCTAAATTGAAAGTTTCGTGCAGCGAGCCTTGTCTGGCTGCTCCATCACCAAAGCAACATAAAGTCACAGCTTCACGTCCGTGATATTTATCTCCAAAAGCTATTCCTGCACCCAATGGTATTTGACCGCCTACAATTCCATGACCTCCATAAAAACGATATTCTTTAGAAAAAATATGCATTGATCCACCAAGACCTTGAGACGTTCCAGTACCTTTTCCATAAAGTTCAGCCATGACTCGTCTAGGGTCTACACCCATTCCTATTGGCTGTACATGATTTCTGTAAGCCGTTATCATTTTATCTTTAGTCAAATCCATGGCATGCAAGGCACCTGCAAGTACCGCTTCTTGGCCATTATATAAATGTAGAAATCCTCTTACTTTTTGTTGTATATATACAGCAGCTAGTTTATCTTCAAACTTTCTCCAGAACAACATGTTCTCGTACCACTTTAAATATGTCTGCTTGGTTATTTTTTGCATTGTATCACTTGTTTAATAAAACAGAATAACAAAAGTAACACTTTAGTTAGTAATAAAAAAGACTGAAATTTGTAAAGTTTTTAGAAATAGTTATAGTGCAGATCTATCAAAAACAAAAGGCAACAAATCTGATATAGAATTAGACTTTATAACCTTTCCCATTTCTCCCATAAAATAAATTTCGATAGGCTTATTTTGATTTACTTCATACTCTGAAATTGCCTGTCTGCATGCACCACATGGCGGAATTGGCTTGTCTGTCAAATTATTTTGCGAAGCAGCTGTTATTGCCATTTTAAGCATTTTGGCTTCAGGATATTTTGCTCCCGCAAAATAAATTGCTGTACGCTCTGCACAAAGACTTGACGGATAAGCAGCATTTTCTTGATTACTACCAGAAATTATTTCATCGTTATCTAAAAGTATTGCAGCTCCAACATTAAATTTAGAATATGGTGCATAAGCTTTGTTTCTTGCCTTTACCGCATGATTCATTAAGTTCTTAATATCTTGTGGGACATCTTGAAGAGAATCAAAAACATATAATGTAGATTCAATTTTAAGTTCTTTCATGCCAAAACATTTTGTATAAAGTTAAGAAACTATTTTAGACAATAAAACTATTGCCATAAGCAATAGTTTTATTCATTAATTCTAAAATTAGACAGCTATTTTAATACTCGAAATACGTATCTGCACCTATATTAAACGTTATAGAAAATCGCAATGTGTTTTCCAATGGGCTTTGAACTTTTGAGGCCGAGAACAGGTAAGATAAATCCATGTTAATAACATTGTATTTAAATCCGGCTCCAAGAGCAAAAAACTTTCTTGCTCCTTTTTCTTCGCTTTCATTAAAATATCCAGCTCTAAACGCAAATGAGTCTTGATACATATATTCTGCACTTAATGCCCAGGTAAATTCTTTTAACTCTTCGCTAAAACCACCTGGAGCATCACCAAATGATTGGAACATTCCTTTTAAAAAGCTAACATCTGGATCTTTTCCTTCTACAATGATAGTAGGCTCATCTGCATCTTGAGTTCCATCTCCATCAGTATCAACAAATCCATATAATGGTGGTGTTGGCACTAATAGTTTAGTAATTTCTGCTGTTACACCTATTTTATTATAGCTATCAAAAATAAAGTCAAATCCTCCTCCTACTCTTAAATTTGTTGGTTGAAAGTTTTCTTGACCTCCTTCATCATACTTGAATTTTGGACCAATATTTTGAATTGCAAAACCCATTCTCCATCTTCCATTAAAATCATTGTAGGCTTCTTCTTCACTCTGATAATAACCGCTAATGTCAACTCCAAAAGTACTTGCTGCTGCAGCATCTGTATCTCCAACATCCAGTCTTAAATCTGATCTTAAGTAGCGCATGGCAACTGACATTGCAAACTGCTCATTTAACTTGAGAGCATAAGAAGCATCAATAGCTAGCTCATTTGGACGTTGTATTAAAGCTTCCGAAAATTCATCTTGAACAAATTCTATATCTCCCAAAGAGAAATATTTAAAACTGGCTGCGAAAGCACTGCGTTCATCAATTCTGTTAAAATAAGTTACATTACCCAAAAATATATCATTGACCAATTTACTTAAATACGGTGTATAACTTATTCCTACTCCTTGTTTGGTTGTTGAAAATGCATATTTTGAAGCATTCCATTGTTGGGAAAACCCATCAACTGAAGTCGCAACTCCCATATCTCCCATTCCGGCAGCTCTTGCATCTGATGCAATTAATAAAAATGGAACTCCTGTGGTAATTACTGAAGATTGGTTTTCAAAAATGATTGTCTCTTGCGCATTTATTTTAAATACAAATGCAAAAGTTATTAGTAATATAATCCTGCTTCTCATGTAAAAATTTATTTAACAAATATAATTCTTTATTATAGTATTACAAGTTTCTCTATTTTTTCTACTTTTTTATTCAACAAATTAGAACGAACTGTAAGTTTATATATATAGACTCCTTTTCCTATTTTGTCACCAAAATCATCTCTTCCGTCCCAAACAATATTCCTTGATAATGAAGACGCTCCATCATTGCAACACGCTTCTGCATTTGTCTGTCCATTTAAAGTTCTAACCAATTTTCCCGAAACCGTGAATATCTGTATAGAAACGTCTAAAGGTTCTGAACTATTGTGATTAAACCAAAATTCTGTATAATTTACAAACGGATTTGGATAATTTAAAACATTGTTGATTACCAATTCTTGGTTTTCATCATGAACAATAAACTGGATTTCTGCAATTGAAGAATTATTATAGACATCCCAAACCTTTAATGTTAAAGTATGTAGACCAGGCTCTAAATCTCTTAATGGATAAGTTACTGTTCCTTTTTGATAATCGTCAACCTCTGTTTGATAATAGTCATTCAAAACAAAAGGGTTTGTTTCATCATTATCAATAATGGCTACAATATCATGTCCAATACCACTTGAAGTATTAATACCATTTTCATCTTCAAGCTTGGCTAATAAGCTTGGTGATTCGTTTGTAATTCCACCTGAAACAAAATTTTCATCGTTCATGTACAATTTTATAGTTGGTCCAATATCATCTTCGGCTGCATTCTCATTTAAACCTCCTATTTGGACCGTATTGATACTTACACCTGTTTGATCTTGTATAGGGTTTTCTGTTTTTGCATAAAAACTAACCCTTCCATAACCTACTGGTATTCCAATGTCTCTTGGAACCACAAAATCGAATTCAAATAAACCATTAGTGATTGACGCTTGACCTCTAAAAATTATTTCTCCCAAAGTTGTATAATCAAGTTTTATCACCTGCCCATTCAAGCGAGTACCATCATTGGCTAATGTTTGTCTATCAATAGGTTTATCATAAATTGTAGTTGATAATGTTCCTGTATAATTGCTTAAAACGTTTCCTGAAATATCAGTTACTTCTCCCGAAAGTTTTACATGGCTTAAAGCTTCTAAAACATCTGGATTTTGTCCAATGGGTACATCATTAATCTTAGTTAAACGAATATTTGGTTTGGGGAATGTTAGTTTCATCGCCGGATCACCAATAAAAAATACTAATCTTCTCTGACTTTGATTTGCAATTGAAGGATCATTTTTTGTTAATCTTAAGGCTTCGGCCATTGAAGGATACTCATTATCTGAATATGTATCATTATCACTAAAAGAAAATAAATATTCTTCTAAAACATTATTAAATGTAATTCCTGTACTTACAAAAATCTGTCGTGTTGTTGTTATTAATCCAATTGCGCCTCCAGTTTTATTCCAATATGTATATTCTCCAGCAGTTGCTCTAAATGGATTATCAAATTTAGTGTACTCACAGGTAACAGTAACAAAACAGTTTAACTTACAAACATTACCTAAGCCTTGTGCATCTGGTATTTCTAATATTCGCTCTTGCATAAGTCCATCTTCACCACCATGTCCAAAATAGTTAACTACCAATGCTCCATTTTCAATTGCATTAATAAATGCTTCCTTCGCTTTTGGATATCTTTCACCACCTGCAGATGTTTCTTGTTCGAAAGAATCTGCATGAATTTTAGTAACATTAATAAAAGGTTTTTCCTGTGCAACCATATTACCAATATTGTCAGTTGTAGATTGAATGATACCTTCCCAATCTTGATCAACATCATCTGAAACAACAACAAAATTATTTCGCCAACTCCCAAATGATGCATCAATGTAATACGATTCTATTTTAGCAATCATGTCACTGGCTCGTTGAGGCGTATCAGCTAGTATTCTTCCAACGGCAATATCAAGTTTATCGCTATTATGCATGGTTCCTTCATTATCATCCATCATTCCATAAAAATCATCAGAAATAAATGAATTGGTAAGATTAAAGCTATTATAGGCATGCCAAGAAGGAACTATATTGGTGTTATTTCTTATCCTGTCTTTATAATCAAACGAGCTATCTCCAAATAAGCAGACATATTTAATTCTGTTTTCTGGTGTGCCGGCATTGTCATAAATATATTTTACTAAATTTCTAATAGCTCCAACGTCTTGATTTCCGGTACTAAACTCATTATATATTTCATCTAAAGTAGCAACTTTAACATTCAACTTGTATTGGTTTCTGTTTATTTGAGCTAGCTGCTCTGCTTGGCTAGCCATATTATTTGGAGCAACAATCAAATAATCTATGTCTTGAAATTGGCCTTGGTTATCTAAAAAGATTGTTCCTTTTATGTTTTGGTTACTAATTGTTCTATCTGAATCCATTTGAGGTTCATAGTAGTCGGATGAAGATACAGCCACATAAGTTTTTAATGTTCCTAGAGTTGATGTAAAATTTAAAATAGAACTTGAATCGGTATTCAAATAATTAGTGACATTATACAAATCTGTAACATCCCATATTTCATCTATATCTGAAGCATTTGTAATATTGTATTGTCCTATCCCCGAATTTTGTCCTACTTGATTATTTTTAAATCTGAACTGATTCCCTTCAAAATTCAACGCTCTTGTGGCCTCAATAGATATATAGTCTAAATATGCTATAGCACTTGGGTTTCCTCCATTATTATAAACTAGATTCACAGATAAACTTGAAGAATTAACATTAACAGGTTCATCAAAAAAGGATTCTGTTGCTAAAGTGGGTTCTGAAGCTCCTGATAAGTTCAAAGTAGTAATATTACTTCCATTAAGATTTACTTGAAAAGATGTAGGAGTCTCTGAAGTACAAGCCGTATAAACTTTAAGATTAACAGGTACAGTAGTTACCAAATTAGGAAATTCAAACTCAAATGTTTTGTCATTAGCTATATCAAACCTATCACCAAACCATCTTCTACCGACTTCTGCAAGATTATGTTCATCAATCTCATGAAATTGATAATCCTGAAATGTATCTATCATTAAATCAATATTTCCTGTCGGCTGAAAAAATGGTTGAATTCTTTTTCCGTTTTCAGAACCAATATTTAAATAATAATAGGTTTTATCTGTGTAACAATTAATATTGGTGTTACTTTCTACATTATACTCTCTAGGACCTTCGGCATAAAACAAAATATAGTCCTGATCATCAAAACTTCCATCTTCCTCACCAACTACTTTAATTGCATTTTCGGTAACATCAAAAGGATAGCTAACAGAGTTAGAATAAGGTATCATTCTACCACCATTGCCAAAAAGACGTAAGTTTCTAGGATTGATACTATTTGTATTGACTCCAAGTTGATTTAAGAAGCTTTTTGTAATCCTAAATACACCTGTAGTGTCCACATAAAAACGATACCATTCACCAGAACTTAAAACTGAATTGGAAATGGTTCTATATGTATTATTGCTTCTATTAAATGATGATCGATTTGAACTGTTTGAATAATTTATTGTAAACGAAGTTATTTTTTTGAAACTTCCATTTTGATCTTTTATTATTGGTGATATTTCAAAATAAGCATGTTTCTTACCTCTAGCATTGGTATTTTTTAATATGAATTTAGCTTCGCTAGGAATTTGTTTTATATTCAAATCAAACAAATCACTATTAGAAATTGACGCGTAAGATACATTACTTATTGAAACTGAAGATTCATCCACACTATTAGAAATATCCCATTGTGTTATATAACGAAGTCCATGCTCAAAACCATAACTAAAACTACTACCTTTAAATGATGGTACTTTAGCAGTATAATTAGCAACAGAAATGGTTTTATGACCTTCCCATTCTATGTTAATTCTTTTTTGTTGAGAAAATATTAAAAGCGGAAAAAATAAAATAAGAAGTAAAAATCCCTTTTTCATTGCCTAAATAACGTGATTAATATCATGATATTATTTAAAAACAAACAATTTTAAAAAAACAATTCAAAAGTACAATAATATTTTAGCAAAACTAACGTTATTGTAGAACAAAATATAGGTCAAAAACGTTAAAATCATCGATGAAATGCATAAAAAATAGGGTGAAATACACTTTTTTTTAGTCTTTTCTTGATTTTTTGCTTGCATTATTCGCTTTAATTGTTATATTGCAGCACCAAAATATATTAGCTTACTTAAAGATATGGATATGAAAAAATTAGTAACATACAGAATTCTATTAGTTCTGGCGCTATTTTCAGTTATTAGCAGTTGTAAAAAATCATCAAGCTCAAAGAACACTTCTAGAGCTACCGGATGGCAAATTAATGCCAGAGAAGGTGGTTTTCAATACAACAATAACTTCAAAGAACAAGAAACCGCTCCAGGTTTAGTTTTTATTGAAGGTGGAACTTTTACCATGGGACGTGTTAACGATGACGTTATGCACGATTGGAATAATACTCCAAACCAACAACATGTTCAGTCGTTCTATATGGATGAAACTGAAGTAACTAACATGATGTATTTAGAATATCTAGACTATATCAAACGTGTTTATCCACCAACAGATGAAAATTACAGAGCCATCTATCATGGTGCTTTACCAGATACATTGGTTTGGAGAAATAGATTAGGATATAACGAAGTTATGACTGAAAACTATTTACGTCATCCTGCTTACAGAGAATATCCTGTTGTAGGTGTAAGTTGGATTCAAGCAGTAGAGTTTGCGAATTGGAGATCTAACATGGTTGCTGAAAACACACTTGAAAGAGAAGGTTATTTAAAACGTGACTCCTATTATACAGATGTTTCAGCCGATTCAAATTTTGATACTGATACCTATATTAACGCACCGTCTTTAACTTTTGGTGGTAATGAAGAAGTTATTCAGCCTGAAAAAGGAAGAAGTAGAAATGCACAAACAGACGCCGATGGCAATCCAATAAACATATATGCTAGAAGGGAATCTGGTATTATTCCTATTAAATATAGACTTCCAACTGAAGCTGAGTGGGAATATGCAGCACTAGGTCTTACAGAAATTAGAAGCTACAATGTATATAGAGGACGTAAAAAATATCCTTGGGATGGGCAATATACTCGCGCTGGTAAAAGAAAAATTAGAGGCGATCAATTAGCTAACTTCAAACAAGGTAAAGGAGATTATGGTGGAATCGCAGGTTGGTCTGATGATGGAGCTGATATTACTGCCGAAGTAAAATCTTATGCACCTAATGATTATGGTTTGTACGATATGGCTGGAAATGTTGCTGAATGGGTAGCAGATGTTTATAGACCAATGGTGGATGATGAATTTAACGATTTCAACTATTATCGTGGAAATGTATATACTAAAAATGCAATCACAGAAGATGGTACAGTAAAAATAGTGACATCAGAAAATATTGTTTATGACACATTAAGCAATGGAAAAGTAGTGGCTAGAAACTTACCTGGAGAAATTTTACAAGTTGCAGTCGACGAAGATGAAACTTATTTAAGATCGAACTTCGACACAAGTGACAATAGAAACTTTAGAGATGGAGACAAAAGATCTTCTCGCTATTTTGAAAATTTCAATTCTGATGATGAAGAAGGTACTGAAATAGCAGATGAAACTAGAAAAATGTACAACTCTCCAAAACATTTAGTAGATAGAGATTCAACAGGTGAATTAATTAGAGAGTATGATAAATCTAACAACAGAACATCTTTAATTAATGATGAAGTTAGAGTATATAAAGGTGGTTCTTGGAAAGATAGAGAAATATGGTTAGATCCTGCTCAACGTCGTTATTTTCCACAAGATATGGCAACAGATTACATAGGATTTAGATGTGCTATGTCTAGAGTTGGAGATAAATCCAAACGTAAGAATAAAACAAAAAATTAGACCAATAAAGTTAAATAAATTAAAGTCCTAACTTTCCGTTAGGACTTTTTTGTTACATTTATTTTATGAAAATTGAACAACTTCATTCGTTATTCTTAAAATGCAATTCTGTAAATACAGATACGCGAAAAATAAAAAAAGGAGATATATATTTTGCTTTGAAAGGTGAAACATTCAATGGCAATGCATTCGCTGAAGAAGCTTTAAGAAAAGGTGCTCAATATGCCATCGTTGATGAGAAAGAATTTCAAACTTCTTCTAATTCTATTTTAGTAGATAATGTGCTCGAGACTCTACAATCGTTAGCGACATATCATAGAAATTATTTAAAGTTACCAATAATTGCAATAACAGGAAGCAATGGCAAAACAACTACCAAAGAATTGATTAATGCAACGTTATCCATAAAATACCAAACTATTGCCACCAAAGGAAATTTGAACAATCATATTGGAGTACCATTAACATTACTTTCAATGGACAAAACTACCGAAATTGGTATTGTAGAAATGGGCGCTAATCATCTGAAAGAGATTGATTTTTTATGCCAAATCGCAAGGCCTGATTATGGTTATATTACCAATTTTGGCAAAGCGCATCTTGAAGGTTTTGGGAGTTTAGAAGGTGTTATAAAAGGAAAAACTGAACTTTACGATTATTTAATAAAACATGATAAGACAATTTTTATCAACTCAAATGATGAAGTACAGGTAGAAAAAACAAAAAAAACGAACAATGTATTTTCTTTTGGTTCTAAAAACTCAAAATTATTAATAGAATTGTTAGGGCTTACTCCTTATGTTGATGTTAAATTCAATGATATTGAAATACATAGCCAATTGATTGGTGAATATAATTTCAATAATATAACTGCTGCAATAGCTATTGCCAAGTACTTTGAGGTTAGTGATATTAAAATTAAAAAAGCTATTGAAAGTTATGTGCCAAGTAATAATCGATCCCAAATCATTGAAAAAGAAACACATAAAATCTTATTAGATGCCTACAATGCAAATCCAACAAGTATGATAGCTGCCTTGCGTAATTTTGAAAAGCTAGATGATAAATTTAAAGTTGTCATACTCGGAGATATGTTTGAGCTAGGCAAAGAAGCCCCAATAGAACATCAAAGCATTGCGGATTTGGCTTCTACACTTCTTATTGACAAAGCTATATTAATTGGTGAAAATTTCAGTAAAACAAAAATCATTTCACCAAAGGTTATGATTTTCAATTCTTTTGAAGATTTTAAGCATAGTGATATGATTTCAAATCTTAAGAATCACACTATTCTTATAAAAGGTTCAAGAGGAATGGCTTTGGAAAGAATATTGCCTTTATTAAACTAAAAGGCTACCATAAAATTTTCACAGTAGCCAAATAGAAATAACGAGATTTTTACTTAATTACCAGTTTTTTTGTTGATACTAATTCATCTTGCTTTATTCTCAAGACGTAAATTCCTGCCTTAAAATTGGAAAAATTTAATTGGCCATTGCTTACTATTTCATTTTTAACTTGTTTTCCCAATAAATCAAAAACTGTAACTTCCAATTTTGATTGGTTCTTACTATCGATATTGACATAACCAAATGAAGTTGGATTTGGGTATAGTTTAAATCCTGTAAAAACTAATACTTGAGACTCAAGGAACACTTTAAATGATACCATTAAAATAGACGTTAAGAATTTAGGTCTATAAAATCAAAAAAGTGCCCATGCTATAAAACATAGACACTTGTTTTGGCGTTCTCCCTAAGAACTAATTAATAGCAAAGACAAGTTACTACACTTAAGATTGTTCTCCAATACTCAAATTGAGTAATTTAAACATTTTATAGAATAAATGTTATTTTGATATAAATCGAGGTTCTTTTTTATAGCAAGTTTAAAAGTGATAACTAAAAAAGGTCTCAAATTGAATTAAATCAAATTTTTATTCATTTTGAGCATCCCTATAAGTTCTCCAGTTGAAGATATATTTAATTTTTTAAGGATATTTCTACGATGAGTATCCACAGTATTAGAACTAATATTAAGTTTTTCTGCGATAGCTTTACTACTATGATTTAAAACTAATAATCTTATAACGTCCCGTTCTCTATTACTAATTCCATCTGAAAGCAGTTTTTGCGAAAAATTGTTATAATAGAGTGTTTCGTATTCATTTTGGTCATTAAGTAATTTAGCAGATGCAGTAATTTGTAGTTTAACATTTGGATGAATAACCGTGTAATGCGCTAATCCAATAATAGGCTTCATGTTTGAATCAAACTCTAATGGTGTTGTATTTTGTATAATATTAATGTATTCATCATGAGCATTTTTAAACCTGAAATTCCAGGTATAATTCATTAGATGCCTCTTTTCCATAGGAATTTCCTTCAGTGTAAATTCCATAAGTTCATTAAGTGCTGTTAACCATTTATCAATATCATCTGGATGTATTCTACTCCAAAAATAACGCATCCCTTTAGCATGAAACTCCCTTGATGGTATCCCCAAACAAGATTGCATGTTTTTACTAATAAATTCAAAAGACAGATCTTGCGTATTAGTAATACAATAAAACGTAGAACTATATGGCAAATAAAAATCAAGTTCCTTTATCTTTTCAATATGGGTTTCTAATGACGGATTATCGTAAGATTCAAAAATATCTTTATAAGCACTTTTAATATCGGCGAATATCATAATAGGAATTTAATAATATATTCAAATTAAATAAAACAAATACAGAAAATAACATTAAATACTACAAACGCGATTTTATTCCGACCAATAACATAAATTTGAAATAATATTAGTCATACAATAACAAAGTGCACGAAAGCACTTTTTGCATTTTGTTGCCTCCAAACCCTTAAGTCTTGGACCTTGGTTTTTCGGAAACAAAAACCCCAATGCATTCTGCATCGGGATTGTGATTGATGTGGGTCATACTGGATTCGAACCAGTGACTTCTACCCTGTCAAGGTAACACTCTAAACCAACTGAGTTAATGACCCTTTAAAAAATGAATATACAAAAAAAAGTTCATCAGAAGATGAACTTTTGTGGGCGCGAAGGGATTCGAACCCCTGACCCCTTGGGTGTAAACCAAGTGCTCTGAACCAACTGAGCTACGCGCCCTCTAAATTGGACTGCAAATATAAATTAGTTTTTTATATGTCAAAAGCTTTTTTACAAAAACTTACAATATTTCGGCAACCACAAATGTGCTTCCGCCAATAAAGATTAAATCGTTATTATTTGCTGTATTCAAGGCTTCATTGTACGCTTCATCAACAGAATTGTAACTATTACCATTAAATCCTTTTTGGTGAAATATAAATTTTAAATTATCTGCGTCAAGTCCTCTCGGAATATTAGGCTTGCAAAAATAATATGTAGCTTCTTTTGGTAAAAGATTTAGAATTTGTGACAGATCTTTATCATTCACAACACCAAAAACAATATGCAATTTTTCAAAATCCCCACTTAAAAGTTGTTGAACCACATAAGTCAAGCCTTCTTTATTATGCGCTGTATCACAAATAACTTTAGGACTTGACTTTAAAACCTGCCACCTTCCTTTTAAACCTGTGTTTTTTATTACATTTTTTAAACCAACCTTAATATTATCTTTTGATATTTTATATCCTTTAGATTGTAAAACTGTAATGGTCTGAATTGTTGTTTTTATATTTTTCTTCTGATAATTTCCTTTTAAATCGCTTTCAATATTTTCAGTATCCTCTTGGTCTGCAAAATTAATTTGAGATTTTTTCTCATCAGCAATTTTATTAAAAACATCTTTTGTTTCCAATTGTGTTTCGCCAATAACCACTGGAATATTTGGCTTAATAATACCTGCCTTTTCAACTGCAATTTCTTGAAGTGTATTACCTAAATATTGCGTATGGTCTAGTCCTATGTTCGTAATTACAGATACTTCTGGAGTAATAATATTTGTGGAATCCAATCTTCCTCCCATACCAACTTCTATGACAGCCACATCTACTCTTTGCTTTTTAAAATAATCGAAGGCCATGCAAACAGTCATTTCAAAAAAAGACAAAGAGTTCTGGTTAAGAAAATGCTTATTACGTTTAACAAAGCCCATAACAAACTGCTTACTAACTTCCTTGCCGTTAATCTTAATCCGCTCTCTAAAATCCTTTAAATGTGGTGAAGTATAAAGACCAACTTTATAACCTGCTTCCTCCAATATAGACGCAATCATGTGACTTGTAGAACCTTTTCCGTTGGTTCCTGCAACATGAATTGATTTGAAACTATTTTCAGGAAAATCTAAATATTCAGAAAACTTGAGTGTGTTTGATAAATCTTTTTTGAAAGCTATTTTGCCTTGATGTTGATACATTGGGAGCTGCGAGAACATCCAATTGATTGTATCTTGATATGTCATTGATTATTGACCTAAATTGAAGTTTACTTTTACAAAACCTATTTGTTTAGCAGGAGCATTTGGGTCAGGACGCCATTTATGAGATAATGCTATTTTCTTTGCAGGATCTAGCAAACATTGTGTTGTATTGGTAGTTCCCTGAACTCCTGGAAGTGCTTCTACCACGTTGCCATTTTGGTTAACTACAATCCTAACAATTACAAGTCCAGATTCATTACAATCTTGTTTAAGTTTATCGTATGTAGCACGTCCTCTTCCATTTAAACCATAACCTATACCACCACTTCCAGTTCCCGGATCACCAAAATAACTTGGCGCATAAGGATTACCATCTAATTGTCCCTTATCACCCACTTGATTATCATTGCCTTCACTTCCTGTGGTTGTACCGTCAGACTTACTCACGCCTCCAATCAAGGCATCCAACTTTTTTTTCTTTTCTTCCTGAATTCTTTTCTCTTTTTCAATGCGTTCAGCTTCTGCTTTGGCCTCGGCAAGGGCTTTTGCTTGAGCTTCTTTTTGTTTTTTCATTGCAATAGACTCTTCGTTATCTTGCGTAATTACTTCTTCTTTGACTTCTTGAGGCTTTGCAGGTTCAGGTTGAGCTTCTTCTATTTTGGGTGGCTCATTAATCTTTTGAGGTTGAGACTTTACAGGTTGAAGCGGTTGTACATCACCTTGACCAACACTTGAATTACCAAAATTTACTGCAACACCATATTCAATTGGAGGATCCATATATTTATGACCAACAACAAACAGCAGCAGTATTAAAATTACCGCAATTAGTGTAGTGATTTTAGCAGAATCCTTTTCATGTTTGGTCTCAAAGTAGAGCATCTTAATTATTTGGTTTAACGGCCAAAATGACTTTGAATTTATTTCGATTTGCAATATCCATAACCTTCACAACATTATCCACAGGCACAGATTTTTCAGCTCTTAACACAATGGTTGGTTTTTCCTGTGATGATAGCACAGCTAACAATTCGTTTTCCAAAAGGCTTTCACCAACCAACCGCTCATCAATGTAGTATCTTAAATCTTTAGTAATACTTACAGCGACCGAATTTTTATTTTCAGTCTTTCCACTTGCTTTTGGTAGCAATATATCTATTGCACTTGTAGTTACTAACGTAGAAGCTATCATAAAAAATATAAGTAACAGGAACACAATATCTGTCATTGATGACATATTGAATTCTGGTGTTACCTTATTTCTTCCTCTTATATCCATAATTAAATTGGTTCATTTAGATGGTCTAAAAATTCTAAAGAATTTGCTTCCATCTGATAAACTACTTTATTTGTCTTTACCACTAAATGATTATAAGTGATGTATGCTACAATACCAACAATCAATCCGGCAACTGTCGTTGTCATTGCTGTATATAAACCACTTGCAAGCACATCCATTTGAATTGTACCTCCTGCATTGGCTAGTTCAAATATTGCTAATATCATACCAATTACTGTACCAAGAAATCCAATCATTGGTCCCGCACCCGAAATAGTAGCCAGCATGCTTACATTTTTTTCTAAACCATAAATTTCCAATCGCCCAGCGTTTTCAATAGCTGTATTTATATCTTCCAAAGGTTTACCTATCCTACTTATTCCTTTGCTAATTAATCTAGACACTGGCGAATTAACTTGGGCGCAAAGCATTTGAGCAGCATCAACCTTACCATGTGATACATGATCTTTTATTTGATTCATAAAATTTGCATCTACTTTTGATGCCGCTTTAATAGCAAATAGTCTTTCAAAATAAATATAAATGGCAACCATGAGTAACATAAACAACACGCCAATAATGACTTGTCCAGCCAAACCTCCACTACCAATTAATTCTATGATAGATAACGTTTTTTCTACAGATTCACCATCGGTGAGTAACTCTGTTCCTTCTTGTGAGTTTTGTAATAGGATATTTAACATAAAGTATTTTTAATTTCTAAAACTATTATATAACGTTGCTTTTGTTTGTTAAGTATATTATTAAAATAAAGTTCTGGTAAACATAAAAGCTACTGCTCCAACAAGGAAACCTACTAAAGCTAGCCAGGCAATCTTTTTTAAATACCAGAAAAAGTCTATTCTTTCCATTCCCATAGCTACTACTCCGGCAGCAGAACCAATAATTAGCATGCTACCGCCAGTTCCGGCAGAATAAGCGATAAAATGCCACAGCTCATTATCAATAGGCTCTGAAAACATACCCAAACTTGCCGCTACCAAAGGCACATTATCAATAACAGCAGATCCGACACCTAAAAGAAGAACAACCAAATCTGATACTCCTTCATGATGCAATTCTGTGCCTAACATTGGCATTGTTTCTTGTAAGGTAGTTGCAAATCCAAACAATATACCTAAAGATTCCAAAGCCGCTACAGCCATTAATATTCCTAAAAAGAATAAGATACTTGGCATTTCAATTTTAGATAAAGAATAATGCACAGGACTATGATGACCTACAATATCTGCATCTTCAGAATGAATGTCGCTTAATGTAAACTTCGAACTACTATATATTTCTGCAAAAACGGCGACAACTCCTAGAGCTAACATCATACCAACGTAAGGAGGCAAATGTGTAACCGTTTTGAAGATGGGAACAGATATAATACCTCCAAGACCTAAATAAAGCATTGTTGCACTAAATTTACTTTTTGGTTTATCGTCATCCTCTTCTTCTTTATCAATTTTTCCTTTGAATGCCGGTAAAAAAGAGGCAATAAAAAAAGGTACTAACATACATAACAAAGACGGAAGGAATAAATACACGAATAAATGCCCTGTAGTTACTTTCTTTCCAATCCAAAGCATTGTTGTTGTAACATCTCCTATTGGAGACCATGCACCTCCAGCATTTGCTGCAATAATAATTAAACCTGCATACCAAATACGGACACTTCTATCACCAATAATTTTTTGTAAAATTGAAATAAGTACAATAGTTGCTGTTAGATTGTCAATTATTGCTGAAAGAAAAAATGCTAAAAATCCAAAAATCCATAGAATCTTTTTCTTACTATTTGTTTTGACATAACCTTTTATTGTAGAGAAACCATCAAAGTAATCTATAATTTCAACTATAGTCATAGCTCCTAAAAGAAACACAAGAATCTCGGCTGTTTTACCAAGGTGGTGCAATAAAGTTTCTTCCATCAGATGCATTTTTTCTGAATGCTCTAAAAGCCCAAAACTCTCAAGCAATTCATGTTTCCCAGAATCAAACCATTGTGAAAAGTGTTCTAACCCTAAAGCAATTAATGCCCAGCTAATTGCCATCATTACTAAAGCTGGTATAAGTTTGTCAATTTTTAAATTATGCTCTAATGTAATGGCCAAATAACCAATAATAAATACTATAACAATGATTGTTTCCATAAAAAATTATATTTTAAAAGTTGACTTTGATATTCTGGTATTTATAAAAATTAAATATAGATATTCCAAGAACATATTATGTTGTGTATTAACAAATATAAAAAACTAAAGATGTATTGTATTAAAATTGTAACTTTTTTAAGCGTAAAAAATCTTACCAGAACTATGGTCTTGTTTTGCACCGGTTACACTGCTTAAACAGTTTATTTCATTTCGTAGCTTTAAAACTCCCAAAAAGCCAAAAATTAGAGCCTCTTTATACTCTATAATTTCTTTTGAAGGAATAACGATTCCTGCTTTGGTTGTGGCTTTAATTCTTTCCATAAGAAACGAGTTAAATACTCCACCTCCAGTTACCAGTATTTTCCAACTTTCATTATTTTCTACTTGTTCAGAAATTTGATAACTAACATGTTCAACATAGGTTCTAAGGATTTCTTTAGTTTGTAAATTGTATGAATCTATCAATGGAAAAATAGTTTCATTAACCCATTCTAAACCTAATGACTTTGGAGGATTTAGTGTATAAAAGTCCAAAGCATTTAATTCATTCAACAAAGAATGATTTATATTTCCAGATGATGCCAAAACTCCTTTGTTGTCAAAATCTAAACCTAATTTTCTAATATAAAAATTTAAAACAATATTTACAGGACAGATATCATAGGCTATTCGTTGAGAATTTTCTTTGGTCGATATATTTGCAAAACCTCCTAAATTGATACAAAAATCATATTCTGAAAAGAGCAATTCGTCACCAATTGGCACCAAAGGTGCACCTTGACCACCAAGTTCTACGTCTTGAATTCTAAAATCACAAACAACATTTTGTTTAAGTAAAGATGATAATTTAGGCAGATTTCCTATTTGATAAGTAATTCCTTTATCAGGTTGGTGTAAAGCAGTATGTCCATGAGAACAAATTGCATCAATTTCCTTAATATTATATTTTTCAACAAAAGCATTAATAATTTCAGATAAGTAAAGTGTGTATTCTTCATCTACGGTATTGAGTTCTTGAGGAGAAAACTGCACTAAATCTTTAAGTTTAGTTGTCCAATCGGAATTATATTTTACTGTTTCAAATTCATGAATTTCAAATTCCCATGTATCTGCAAATACAAATGTAACACATACCAAATCTATTCCATCTAGCGATGTTCCAGACATGACTCCAATAACTTTATATTCTTTATTTAACATATTTAGTAAAAATAGTAATACTTATTGATAAAATATCAACAAAACCGTATCTTTGAACTGATTTTTTATGAATTCAATAATTTATTATATATATGGACTTTAGTCTTTCAGAAGAACAATTAATGATTCGTGATGCAGCTAGAGATTTTGCACAAACCGAATTACTTCCTGGTGTAATAGAACGCGATGAAAAACAAGAATTCCCAAAAGATCAAGTTAAAAAAATGGGAGAACTTGGTTTTATGGGTATGATGATTGATCCAAAGTATGGAGGTAGTGGTTTAGATACAGTTTCTTATGTATTGGCCATGGAAGAAATCTCTAAAATTGATGCTTCAGCTTCAGTAGTCATGTCTGTTAATAATTCTCTAGTATGCTACGGACTTCAAGCTTTTGGAAGCGAAGACCAAAAACAAAAATATCTAACCAAATTGGCCAGTGGTCAAGCATTAGGTGCATTTTGTTTAAGTGAACCTGAAGCTGGCAGTGATGCCACCTCTCAAAAAACCACTGCAATTGATAAAGGTGACCATTATATTTTAAATGGAACTAAAAACTGGATTACAAACGGAGGTAGTGCAGATTATTATTTAGTTATTGCTCAAACACATCCTGAAAAAAAGCATAAAGGTATTAACGCTTTTATTATAGAAAAAGGTTGGGAAGGATTTGAGATTGGACCCAAAGAAAACAAACTAGGTATTCGCGGTAGTGATACACACTCTTTACAGTTTAATGATGTAAAAGTCCCTAAAGAAAATAGAATTGGTGAAGATGGTTTCGGATTTAAATTTGCAATGAAAACACTTTCGGGTGGCCGAATTGGCATAGCATCGCAGGCACTAGGCATAGCTTCTGGAGCTTACGAGTTAGCTTTAGAATATTCAAAACAAAGAAAATCTTTCGGAACAGAAATATGTAACCACCAAGCTATTGCATTCAAACTAGCCGATATGGCTACACACATTGAAGCTGCCAGACATTTATGTTTAAAAGCAGCTTGGGAAAAGGACAATAAAAAGAATTATGATCTATCCAGTGCCATGGCAAAACTTTATGCCTCACAAGTTGCAATGGACGTAACTGTTGAAGCCGTTCAAATTCATGGTGGTAACGGTTTTGTAAAAGAGTATCATGTAGAGCGTATGATGCGAGATGCAAAAATCACTCAAATTTATGAAGGCACTAGTGAGATTCAGAAAATTGTGATATCACGTGGAATTTTAAATAAATAACGGGTTACTAACGATAATTCTGTGGAAAAGCTCAATAGTAATTGGGCTTTTTTTTATGCCATTTTTTTATGATTATTTTTTCATATCTTTAAGTAATTCAATGATTTTTAATAATTTAAATCCTATTATTATGAAATTATCTATTACATCTGTTGTATTCATATTTTTATTAGGTTTCAGTACTCAAGCTCAAACTTTTCAAGATGGCCCAAGTAATGAAGCCGATGGCGATTTTCCTGCAAAATGGGATTTGGTTAAAGGTTCTGCACAAATAATGACTTTTGAAGGCGAAAAAGTTATCAATTTGGCACACAATGCAATTATTACACCATTAATAAGTTCTAAAAATTATCTATCAGATAATTTTACTTTAGAATTTAATGCTTATTTTGATAAATTAGAAAAACCTATTTATTACTATCAGTATTATACAATACGTTTTTGGGAAGGAATTGGTAATTCAGATCGGCAAACCGCAATAGAATCAATATTATACCAACCACTACAAGTTCAACGCCACGGCGTCAGGCTTGTAGGTCATAAAAGCAATTCCGAAGTTATTAAACACGAAATTTTCGATAAAAATCTAGAAGGTACGGAAGCCGTATGGCGGTTTATTGCTATCAATTATAACAACGGGGCACTTAAAGTTTTTATAGACGGTACTCAAATACTCAATATACCGCGTCTTAATTATAGACCAACCATGATATCTATTGGCAACAACTATAGCTTATCTGATGATGGTTTTACAAGAGGTATAAAAAATGTAATGATAGATGGTTTAGAAGTATCAAAATCAGCTGAAATAGGAACCAAAATCATTTTGGTGGTTAATAAAGAAACGCATCAGGTACAAAATATAGAATTGTTTGAAAACATGCAAAATGCAGAGTTTGTAAATGCAAAATACACTAACAGTATTTTTTACACAGGCATACTCTATGGTAATTATATTTTGCAGCCATTAAAAAATTCAACCCTTTCATTTAATATGGCCAATGAATATCTCCCTGGTGATCAATTCCTTCCAGGAGATCAATTTTTACCTGGTGATCAATTTTTGCCTGGTGATCAGTTCCTTCCCGGTGATCAATTCCTAATAGGAGATCAATTTTTGCCTGGTGATCAGTTCCTTCCCGGTGATCAATTTCTTCCCGGAGATCAATTTTTACCTGGTGATCAGTTCCTTCCCGGTGATCAATTTCTTCCAGGAGATCAATTTTTGCCTGGTGACCAATTCCTTCCAGGAGATCAATTTAATTTAAGGATTATAAACTCTAAAATTCTTGCAACCAAAGATGGAAAAGTACTTTTGAAAACCGAATAAAATAAAAATCAATTATTTGTTATAACATTATTCTTACTTCTTTCAAGTCTTTATAAAAATGCCAACTTATGGATAGCCTAAAAGAACGTGCTAAAGAAAAAGGTGTTGAAACAAATGAAGAAGTTATTTACGATAAGTCTGCCTGGGATCCTAATACGTATACAGATGACAAGGATGAATATCAAGATTTAGAAATAAACTCTTTTGAAGAATTCTTTGACAAAAATGTGGTCGTGGCATTATACAATGAAAAGATGTACTTGTACAGAACTCATACTTTGATCCTGAAGTCATTGCTATGCGAACTGAATCTGAAACAATCCCAAATCCCATATACCATGATAGTAAAGGTAAATTCTATGCTTTTAATGAAGATACTGATTTAAAGTGGTCGGCATTTGGATAAAAGAAGAACCTAACATATTTAATTCCGAATATAGCTAATTATAGCTGTTAGAATTTGAATCTAATAACACTAATTATAAAATCTTTGATATTGAAGCTTTTCTCGATGAAAATGGAAACCAAAAATAGTTTCTCATTTGATAAAAAAGTTCCTTAAAGGAATATATTACACCAAACAATTTGGGAATTCCTCATTGCGAATTCATTAATAATCATGATTTTATTCAATGTCTTCACTACGAACTTGTTAACCTTGAACAGTCTAATCTCTTAAGGATAAAACAATAATTCCCTGAAAAAGCTCAATACATATTGGGCTTTTTTTATACAATTTTTTTATGATTATTTTTTATATCTTTAGGTAATTCAATGATTTTTAATTATTTAATCCAAAGCAATTATGAAGAATCTTGTCATTATTCTAATTGCCCTTTCTACAAGCCTAACCTACTCTCAAACTTTTTATGACGATTTTTTTGATGACAGAGAAAACGATTTTCCTTCTAAATGGGAATTACTTAAAGGAGGCGCATTTGTCTCCGTTTTAGATGGAAGCAAAGTGGTTCAGTTTGACCATCAATCCATCATAACACCAAAAATAGGAAATACAGATTATCTATCTGATAACTTCACCATAGAATTTGAAGCCTTTTTTGATAAAGCAACTACTTCTAATGCGACATCTTATACTCTTCGGTTTTGGCCAGGCACAACTATGGTAGAAAGATATGATAATGAAATGGGCAAAGGCTCTTATGGACTACTACAAATCTATAGGCATGGTATTAGATTTGGAAACACTGATGAAGTTAAAGGCAGCACAAATTATAATGTTTTTAAACGAGAATTAGAAGATTTAAATGCCATTTGGAAAGTATTGACTATAAACTATAATAGAGGTGAATTAAGAATTATGATTGATAAAGTCCCCATAATTCATATCCCAGATTTCAAACTTATACCTAGTATGGTTTCTGTTGAAGGTTATGGAAGGGATGGCTCTACTTATTTACCAAGTGCCATTAGAAGTTTTAATATATCAGGAATTAAAACTTCCGCTACAGGTTCTAACACTACAGAAGGTAATACAAACACAAACGTCGGAATCGTTGATACTGCAACATTACCAGAGCCTACAAGTACTGAAACACTGGGCAATGACGCTTCTGGTTTAGAAGCCATAGATGAAGGTAATGGCATTGGATGGCGGTTAATAGGTAGAGACCCCAATAAATATGATAATATTGGTAACAATGCAATAGATTTTAGCAACCAAATATATGGCTTTGGTACTGGTGCTTCAGGAAGATCTTCCTTTGCTCTGGGTGAATCTATTAGTGCTTCTGGAGATTTTGCAATTGCAATCGGTCAAGAAGCTTCTGCTAAAGATGGTTATTCCGTTGCTATTGGAGCCAGAGCCATTGCTAATGGTTCTTATTCAATTACTATAGGAAGTGAGTCAGAATCACATGGTGGTTCTGTCGCGATAGGTCTTGACGCTGAAGCGCACAATACATCCATTGCTATGGGATATATTTCAGATGCAAAAGGAAAATACTCAACAGCATTAGGTTCCGAAACTAGAGCGTTTGGAGATTATTCAACAGCTATAGGGTACAAAGTTGAATCATCGGGAAAATACTCAACTACCTTTGGTTATAAAACTGAAGCTACTGGAGATTATGCAACTGCAATAGGAAACAATACAAAAGCAAATGGGTCTAATTCTATTGCAATGGGAAATGAAACCATTGCTTCTGGTTTTAGTTCAACTGCATTAGGATTCCAAACTACTGCTGATGATCAATTTTCAACTGTTGTTGGTAGACTTAATGACCCTTCAACTTCAAGTAATATTCTATTTCAAGTAGGAAACGGCAATAGTTCTTCACCCTCAAATGCTTTTTCAGTTAATCATGAAGGTATAGTTCTAGCTCCCAGCTTTGAATTGAATAAAATAACAGATCTAAAGGCTTTAGTTACTAAAGAATACGTCGACACCAACAGTTCTGGACTAAAAGCTATTGATGAAAGTAATGGTATTGGCTGGCGGTTGTCTGCAAGAAATTCTGATTATTACGGTAATATTGGAAAAAACGCTGTAGATTTTAGTTATTCTTCTTCCGGGTCAACATCAAAAGGGGCTTTAGGAAATTCTTCTTTTGCTGCAGGAACAAGAACTGAAGCTACTGGTGCTTACTCATTTGCCGTTGGGTCACAAACGAAAGCTTCTGGAGCTGCATCTACTTCAATTGGACGTAATTCAAAAGCAGAAGGAAATGCATCATTAGCGGCGGGAGACAATACTAGTGCAATTGGCACAGGTTCAGTGGCATTAGGAGAAGATAATGTTGCAAATGCAACAAATTCGCTTGTGATAGGTAAAGGAAATATAACTAGTGCCCCAAATGGTTTGGTCATCGGCAAATATAACAATCCGAGTTCTGCTGAAGATATGATTCTCCAAATAGGAAATGGAACTAGTGACACAAATCGAAAAGATATTTTTTGGTTAAGAAATAATGGTTCAGCTAGATTAGCAGGTAGCATACATCAAGAATCAGATTTTCGATTAAAAACGGGAATTACTCCCCTTAAATATGGTTTGAACAGTATTTTAAATCTTCAGCCTAAAAGCTATTACTGGATAAACGATCCAAATAAGGTAAAAAAATCTATTGGTTTAATCGCTCAAGAAGTTCAACCTATCATCGATGAATTGGTTCTTGTTGAAAAGGATAAAGATAAAACTTTAAGTATTAATTATATTGGGCTTATACCTATTCTTATAAAGGCCATTCAAGAACAACAGGAAATTATTGAAAACCAAAATCAAAAGATTGGTCAACTTAATACAGAAATAAGTGAAAAAAATCAAGCTTTAAATAATATTGATAATCGTGTAAAACAAATTGAAGCACTCCTAAAACAAGAAAAACTATGAAACTCAAACCTATTTATTTAATAGTTCTCTCCTTATTATTAGGTTTAAATGTACAGGCACAACTTATGGATAAGCTAAAAGAACGCGCCAAAGAAAAAGGCATTGAAACCAATGAAGAAGTGACTTATGATAAGTCTGCCTACGACCCAAATATGGATACAGATGATGAGGATGAATATGAAGATTTAGAAATAAACTCACCCGAAGAATTCTTTGACAAAGATGTGGTCATGGCATTATACAATGAAAAAGATCAATTAGTACAAACGGCGTATTTTGATAAAGAGGTCATTGCCATGCGTACCGAAACGGTTGCAAATCCTTTATATCCCATTTTTCACGACCGAACTGGCAAATTTTATGCGTTTGACGATACAGAAGGACAGTATAAATCAATGTCTTTGTTACCTGCAAGTTCTATGGGCTTTATGACAGCAGGTATGACGACACAGGTTTATAAATTGCCTCAAACTCCATATTTTCAAGCCTTTGAGGCCTTATCAAATATGGATATCGCCCTTAATTTTCTAGTTTTAGAGATGGCTTTTGTCTATGAACCGAAACATTTTGAAAACAATGATTTTTATATAAAATCTGAAGTAACTTGTGGTAGTAACATTTGTATCCGATATAGTTATAACGATCCCGAATACGAAGGAAGCTATATACAATTTGATTCTCGAGGAAGATTACGCGAATTATATATTTACTCTACCAATACACAATTTAAGGATGATGATAGAAATCCTTCAGGAAGATTTATTTTCAGTTACAAACCTGTGGCCGTAGAACTTCCTGATGCTATTGAGCAATCCATGATCCCTGGTCCTTTAGGTAAGATATTACCTTTAGAAAAAGGTTTAGAACCTTGGAAACACAATAAAAAAGACGAAGAAAAAAATTAAAACTAAATAATCATGAAAACTAAAATTCTATCACTCATTGCCTTATGTTTTTTAATAAGTATATCTGTTGATGCACAAGACCCAACTCAAAAAGTATTGCAAGGTCTGTTAGGCTCTAAAAACAATAGTGCAGAAAAGTTACCTGACACTTATGTTTTTAATTGGTTGTTTAAAACCAATATGGAAATAACAGGTAAAAAGAAATCTAAAAATACGGAAACCAACATGAATTTCTTCTTAAATACAGATAAGGATTATTATGGTATGGATGTAGAAAACGAAGATATGAAAAAATCTGGAGGAAAAGCAGTCATGGTCTTCGATTTTAAAGAAGAAGCTATGGTTATGTTTGCCGATTATGGCGGACAAAATATGGCCATGCTTAATAAACTTAAAGACCCTACAAAAAAAGAGATTAAAGAAAAAGATCGTAACTACAGCTTTAAAGAAATAGGAACAAAAACCATTTTGGGCTACCAATGCTATGGGATGGAAGTAGAAAACAAGGATTCTTTAGTAACACTTTGGTTTACTTTAGATGCTCCAGTAAATTTTAGTGCATTTTTTGCTTTTTCTAGTGAAGCAGCACCAAAAGGTTTTAGTGACCCACAATTGTTTGATGTCTTAAAAGAAGATGCCTTGCTTATGGAAATGGAAATGATAGATAAAAAGAAAGGGGAAAATATAAAAATGACTGCCATAAGTCTTGAAGAGCAAAAAACCGAATTCCATAAAAAAGATTATCAATTTATGAAAATGGGATTTTAGTTGAATCAAAGCCTTTTATCATATAATCACAAAAAAACCCTTACTAATAATTTAGTAAGGGTTTTCTAAAAAAAGGCGGCGACCTACTCTCCCACAAGTAGCAGT
>NZ_JBEEEN010000010.1:0-105329 GCF_040117515.1 Gilvirhabdus luticola | reverse complement strand
ACTGGCTTAAGCGATGACTGTGGCAACACGGGTGCTGCTACAGTAATATTCACTGCTACTGATGAATGTGGAAATACATCGACAACTTCAGCTACATTTACTATTCAGGATACAACTGCTCCTTCATTCGTTGAAGCGTTGCCTGCTGACATAACTGTTGAATGTGATGTTGTGCCTGATGCTGAAACATTAACTGCATCTGATAACTGTGGTAATGCTAATGTGACATTCAATGAAGTAAGAACTGATGGATCTTGTCCTTCTAGCTATGTACTAGCAAGAACCTGGACAGCTACTGATGAATGTAATAACACAACTGTACATACTCAAAATGTTACCGTTCAGGATACAACTGCTCCTACATTTGTTGAAGCGTTGCCTGCTGATATAACTGTTGAATGTGATGTTGTACCTGATGCTGAAACATTAACTGCATCTGATAACTGTGGTAATGCTAATGTGACATTCAATGAAGTAAGAACTGATGGATCTTGTCCTTCTAGCTATGTACTAGCAAGAACCTGGACAGCTACTGATGAATGTAATAACACAACTGTACATACTCAAAATGTTACCGTTCAGGATACAACTGCTCCTACATTTGTTGAAGCGTTGCCTGCTGATATAACTGTTGAATGTGATATTGTACCTGATGCTGAAACATTAACTGCATCTGATAACTGTGGTAATGCTAATGTGACATTCAATGAAGTTAGAACTGATGGATCTTGTCCTTCTAGCTATGTACTAGCAAGAACCTGGACAGCTACTGATGAATGTAATAACACAACTGTACATACTCAAAATGTTACCGTTCAGGATACAACTGCTCCTACATTTGTTGAAGCGTTGCCTGCTGATATAACTGTTGAATGTGATATTGTACCTGATGCTGAAACATTAACTGCATCTGATAACTGTGGTAATGCTAATGTGACATTCAATGAAGTTAGAACTGATGGATCTTGTCCTTCTAGCTATGTACTAGCAAGAACCTGGACAGCTACTGATGAATGTAATAATACAACTGTACATACTCAAAATCTTACCGTTCAGGATACAACTGCTCCTGAATTAATAACATCTTTACAAACAGAGCTAAATGTAAGTTGTGCTGATATTCCAGAACCACCAACTCCAGGATTTGCAGACAACTGTTCTGAAAATGTTACTGTAGTCTTTAATGAAATAAGCACTTTTGATGGAACAGAGAACGATTATGAGATTATTAGAGAATGGTCTGTAACAGATGAGTGTGGCAATACATCTGTATTTACACAAACCTTATTTGTAACCATGGATGCCATAGTGACTCAAGTAAGTGATAGTAGATGTATTGATGATGGTGTTATTGATCTAACAGCTTATGTAAGTGGTGATACAGATTCAGGCGAATGGACCGTAGTTTCTGGAGATGCAACTGTAAGTAGCGATGGCATGTTCGATCCTGCAAATGGAGAATTAGGAGATTACATATTTAGCTATTCTGTAATTGAGAATGCATGTATAAGTACTACAGAGATTACTATGAATATAAATGACGAATGTGTTGTATTACCTTGTGGACAAGAAGATGTTGTCATTTCTAAAGCAGTAACACCGAATGGTGATCAATGGAATGAATATTTTGAAATCACAGGAATAGAATTATGTGGATTTGAAATTGATATAAAAATATTCAATCGTTGGGGCGCTTTAATTTATGAATCTCACAATTACCAAAATGATTGGAATGGAACTGCTCACAGTTCGTCATTCGGTAATGCAGATAAAGTCCCAGCTGGTACATATTATTATATTGTTAATTTAAAAAATAGTGGACTGAATCCATTTACTGGACCAATCTACCTAGGAACCAAATAAAACTTTAACCTATGAAACGTTTTAAACATTATATAGTTGCTTTTGCACTATTAAGTTGTACGGTTGGTATTGCGCAACAATTGCCTCAATTTACGCAGTACATGTACAATACCATATCTGTCAACCCAGCCTATGCTGGTAGTAGAGAAGCATTGAGTATAGTTGGTCTACACAGAAGTCAATGGGTTGGCTTTAAAGGTGGTCCAATTACGCAAACGCTTTCAATACATACTCCTCTAAGAAATGATAAGATAGGTTTAGGTCTGTCGTTTATTAATGATGAGCTTGGTTATGAAAATTTCTCATATCTATATGCAGATTTCTCTTATTCCATACAAACCGGTGCAGATACTAAATTAGCATTTGGATTAAAAGCTGGTTTTACGGGATATAGTCTAGATTCACAATTCCGCTTTGCAGAAAGTGATGATCCATATATTTATGGTATAGAAGATAGATGGAATCCAAATATTGGTGCTGGTATTTACTGGCATTCAAATAGATGGTATTTAGGGTTATCGACTCCTAGAATATTAAAAGAGAAAAATAGTGACGATAGTGGATATGAGCCTCTAGAAAGATTAAGTTATTACTTAATTGGTGGTTATGTATTTGATTTAAGCAAGAATGTTAAATTTAAGCCTACATTCTTGGTAAAAGCCACAAATGGTGCTCCATTATCTTATGATCTTACAGCTTGTTTCTTGTTTAATGAAAAATTCTGGTTAGGTGGATCATATAGAATTAACCAATCTACAGGAGCACTTGGAGGATTTGTTGATTTTCAAATCTCTCGTCAATTAAGATTGGGATATGCTTATGAGCATTCTATATCAGATATTTCAGATTATACCAATGGAACCCATGAAGTTCTTTTGATCTATGAGTTTAAATTCCTTAAATCAAAACTAAAATCACCTCGATATTTCTAATTAAAACCGTTACTCATGAAATTAAAAAATTACATATTAGTTTGTATCTTATTGACGGTGAATTTTACAGTATTTGCCCAATATGGAAAGCAAAAAAAAGCAGACACGCTATTTAATAAATTTTCTTTTGTAAAAGCTTCTGAAGTTTACAAAGAACTTATAGAAAATAATTATAACGCAGACTACGCTACTCGAAGACTGGCAGATTGTTATGCTTATTTAAGAGATCCTAAAAATGCAGTTAAGTATTATAAAAAAGCTGTAGAACAGGAAAATGTTCCAATTGAATATTACTATAATTATGCCCAAGCATTACGAGGTGTTGAAGATTACAAAGAATCTCGTGAATGGGTAAGAAGATTTAAAGATTCTGGAGGCGTCATACCTACAAATAAATTCTCTAAAGATGGGGATTTCATTTCAAGTATTTTTAGTGCTAAACAACAATACTTTTTATCAAAAGTAGATTTCAATTCAGAATTTAGTGACTTTGGAGCTTACGAAAAAGACAATAAAGTATACTTTACTTCTTCAAGAGACGAAGGTGTTTCAATAAAACGTCTTTACGGATGGAATGAACAACCTTTCCTTGATGTATATGTTTTTGACAAAACAGTAAAAGAAGCTAATGGTGAAGAAGACGTTACTTTCAAGGATAAAATAAAAGGAGATGTTAATTCTATTTATCATGATGGTCCATTGGTAATCACCAATGATGGTAAAACCATGTATTTTTCTAGAAATAATTTTAACAATAATGTTGAAGGAAAAGATGGTAAAGGTATTACCAATCTTAAAATCTATAAAGCCACTTTTGCTGATAGTACTTGGATAGATGTGGAAGAGCTTCCTTTTAATAGTGATGATTTTTCTACAGGACATCCTGCATTAAATAGTGATGGAAACAAATTATATTTTGCATCAGACAGACCTGAAGGTTTTGGAGGTTCAGATATTTACTATGTAGATATAAATGCTGATGGTTCTTTTGGCGAACCACAAAATCTTGGTGATGTAGTTAATACCAAAGGCAATGAAGTTTTTCCTAACCTAAATAATGAAGAATCTCTTTTCTTTTCTTCCGATGGTCATTTAGGTTTAGGTCTACTGGATGTATTTGGATCAATCAAAGATGCTGATGGTAATATTGTTGATGTTATTAATCTTGGAGTTCCGATCAACTCAAGTAAAGACGATTTTTCATTCTTTATGAAAGAAGATGGACTAACAGGATATTTTGCGTCTAACAGAGCAGGTGGTGTTGGTGATGATGATGTTTATGCATTTAACCGAGTACCTTTATTAAATGTTGAAGGTGTTGTTAGTGATGTTATAAACAATAAGCCTATTCCTAATGCTATTATCACTTTATATGATGGTGATGACAAACAGATTGCATACATGGAAACTGACGAAAATGGTTACTATGAAATCAATATAGATCGAGATTCTGATTATAAAATAGTTGGAAGTCAGAAAAAATACCATGACGATTCCAAGGTATTTACATCCAAAAATATTGAAACCAGTGTAACTACAATTACTGCAGATTTGGTTTTAAGCCCAGTTGAAGATGTTGTTACTTTGGCCGATTTAGGAATCATATATTTTGACTTCGACAAACACAATATTCGTCCTGACGCAGCATTAGAGTTGGATAAGATTGTTAAGCTGATGAACGAAGATTATCCAGGAATGGTGATTCGTATTGAATCTCATACAGATTCTAGAGGTACATTAACATATAATGACAAACTATCAATAGATAGAGCGAATTCTACCTACGAATATTTAATTTCTCAAGGCGTTGATCCAGCTAGAATTACGGCTCATGAAGGATTTGGTGAACGCAGATTGACCAATGGATGTGATGGCAGTGTAAACTGTGAAGAGAACAAACACCAATTAAACAGACGTACCGAATTTATAATTATTCAAATGCAATAATTAAAAATAGATTGTGCTATTAAATAAAAAAGCCGCTAAATAAGCGGCTTTTTTATTTAGTATAAGCATTAGTGCATAATAACTTAAAAAGTTCTTTATTATCCTTTAAAAAGCTTTAGAAACGAATTGTATTCTAAATTTACAATTGATTTATGGTTAAACAAGAAGTTAAAGTAATGCTGATGGAGTTATATTAAATTGACAGAGTTCACATTTAAGGATCAAAAAAAAGCCACTTTAAAAAAGTGGCTGTTTTACCCAAAATTAAATTTAAATAACATTACTGCTATTGCATAAAGTATTCTTTATCTATAAAAATACTCTATATCGTTTAAAGTTTTAATCATATAAAACTTAATTATTTTTTTATGAAAATGTTAGTATAATACCATTTTCCATCGGCATTCTTTTCAGCTGAAATATCAAAATCTGAAAAATTACCTTCAATATTCTGTTTATGTCCTTCACTATTTAACCAAGCATTTACAACAGACTGGGCCGAAGTAAAACCATAGGCTACATTTTCAGATACGGCTTTAGCACCTGTATTTGCAGTCAAAAAGGATTTTCTCTCATAAAAGTTGTCATGAGACACTTGGTTTTGCTCTATCATGTAATCTGTATGATTATAAGCCTGTGATTTAATAATATCCATATTTTTAAGTGGATTTAAACCAACACTTAATCTATGGTCATTAATAAGTTCTAAAATTTCAATTTCAATAGTTTTTGGCGCTGGTACAATCAAGTCTTTTGACGCAAGCTTTTCAACATTTTCATCAACATTATCTGTTGAACAAGAGTAGGTTAAAAAAGCTAATAATACCAATGTAGGTAGTTTGGTTAATAACTTCATGGTTAAGTAAATTTAGATTTGGACTTGTAAATTTAGTAGACCAACCTGAAGTAAATGTTAATGAAATGTTAAAATCGATGAAAAACGTGTCGTTCATCGAAATTAATTACTTCTAATCGATGAACAGCATATCAGGAGTTAAAATATGTGTATTTCGTCTGATTTTTTATGGAGATAATCGATGTATAGCCCAGCTATAATCTTTTTTTAAAGAATACCTAATTCTATCATGAAGTCTATTGGGTCTTCCTTGCCAAAACTCTAACTCAAATGGTTTAACAATATAGCCGCCCCAATAGTTAGGTCTAGAAATTTCCTTTCCTTCATACTCTTTTTCAAGTTCTTTAAGCTTATTATCAAGCACATCTCTGTTTTCTACAATTTCACTTTGGTGAGAAACAAGTGCTCCCAATTGACTACCTCTTGGTCGAGATTCAAAATAACCATCACTTAAATTTTCGGAGATTTTTTCCGCTTTCCCTTTAATTATTATTTGTTGTTCTGCTCCTGACCAAAAAAAAGACAAACACACATTTGGGTTAGCGTTGATGGCATTACCTTTTTCACTATTATAATTAGTATAAAAAATAAAACCTTCGTAGGTGAATTTTTTAAGTAGCACTACTCTACTCTTTGGAATTCCATCCAAACCAATGGTTGATAACGTCATGGCATTGGTTTCATTTTCTGGAAAAAACTTATCCACTTTAAAAAACCATTTTTGAAATAATTCCATTGGGTTTTCTGGGACGTTTTCTAAAAGAAGTTCATCCTTTTCATAAGACTTTCTGTAATTGCTTAAATCTTTTTCCATTGCCAATGCAATTTACAAGAAAAAACTAAAGTTTAAATGTTTTACCGTCTTTTGCTAGTTCAACATTGTTGAAGATTTCTTTCGCTTCAATTTTAAAATCTTCAATATTATCATAACGTGTAGAATAATGCCCTAAAATTAACTTACCAGCATTGGCCTGTTTGGCAATTAGTGCAGCTTGTTTAGCAGTACTATGTTTGGTTGGGTCTGCATACTTTTTATGCTTTTCAAGAAAAGTAGATTCATGATACAAAACATCTACTTCTCTTATTAATGCAACAATTTCTTCATTAAATACAGTATCACTACAAAATGCATAGCTTTTAGGCTTTTTAGGTTTTAAAGTAATTGTTTCATTTTTAATTATTTCTCCATCTTCATTTTCTACATCAAATCCTTGTTTTAGTTTCCTGTAGTATGCAATATTAATATTGGCTTGTTCAACTGCTTCTATATCTAATTTTCTATCCCCTTCTTTTTCTTTAAATAAAAATCCGTTGGTATAGACGCGATGTTTCAAAGGAATTGTATAAACTTGTACTTTATCATCTTCAAAAATGAGTTCTGACGCTTTAGAACTCAATTCATGAAAAATAAGCTTATAATTAGTCCATGAATCTGCTAATTTCATTTGTAATGTGATGACTTCTTTTAGTCCTTTAGGTGCGTAAATATGTAAGTCTGCTTCTCTAGTTAATAACCTAAATGTTGAAATTAGACCAACCAAACCAAAATAATGATCGCCATGAAGATGAGAAATAAAAATATGTTTAATTCTGGAAAACTTTATCTTATTACGTCTTAACTCTACCTGTGTTCCTTCTCCGCAATCAATAAGAAACATATGGTTTTTAATTTCTAAAACCTGCGAAGTAGGGTTTGTATTGGTTCTTGGAGTTGCACTGTAGCAGCCTAAAATTGTTAAATTCATGAAGCATTTTTTTTATAATCTAAAAAATCACTCACTGTAAACTTGCTTTTAAATGTAAAAGCAAAAGGTGTTTCTCCAAATTTATTAATATAATTTAATCTTTCTTTTGCTTCTACTGGTGATGGTATATACCCAACCGGAACAAACCAGAATGCCATGTGTAACATTTTAATTTTACTAAACCAATCTTTACGACGCTTAAATACTTCTATGTGATTTGAATTATAGGTGAAATTGAATAGCGATTCTAAATCTTTCCATACTGACATATTAATTATTAAGGAGGTATCTTCAAAAACTTTAATAGCAGTTGCATTATCCTCTTCTCCTTTTAACCTCCAAATAAAGCCGCTACTTTGATCAGCGAGTTCATTTATCCTGTCTAAATTATTAACAAAACCTTCTATTATTGGGTCATCCAATGGTGCCAGCATTTTAGCAATGTTTACTTGTGCTAAATGGTAATTCATATTAAAATCCTAAATCCCTTTCTATTTCTTCCATTTCAATAATATCATAAGCTTCTTGAAGCGTAGGAACAATAATAAGTTCATCTGGAATTTTATCTTCTTCAATTTGATCTGTTACAATAACAAATGAATGTTTTGATTTTCTATGTTGATTAGAAATCTCTAAAAACTCAATAACATCTGAAGTTGACAAAGTTTTTAAACTGGTAAGGTTAACAATAATATTATCATTTTTATATCTTTGATAAATGATCTGAAGTTTTTTAACAAGTTCAACAATTGATGCTTTCTCTTGAGTTACAAGTGTAATATTATTATTATTATCAATAATCATAACTTATTGTTTTATTTTGGATGCCAATAAATATATAACTGCCATTCTTATTGCTACTCCATTTTGAACCTGATTCAAGATTATGGCTTGTTTAGAATCTGCTACATCGCTTGTAATTTCAACACCACGATTTATAGGTCCTGGATGCATAATGGTAATTTCCTTATCCAAGGAATC
The DNA here is from genome assembly GCF_040117515.1 of Gilvirhabdus luticola. Lineage (NCBI taxonomy): Bacteria > Pseudomonadati > Bacteroidota > Flavobacteriia > Flavobacteriales > Flavobacteriaceae > Gilvirhabdus > Gilvirhabdus luticola. Next base: position 97,005 of record NZ_JBEEEN010000010.1, on the reverse strand, counting down.
CAATAATTTTTTATTAATCCCGTATTGCTGTGTGTATTCCCTTGTAGAAGGAAAATAACTTATTTCCATTCTCTCATTTTGTACACGTAACATATTAGCTACATCACACCAGTTTAAAGCATTTAAAAGATTATATTCTACTTTAACTCCTAGTTTATCAATGTATTTAGGAATTAAAGTCTTTGGCCCACAAACCATTACTTCTGCTCCTTGAAGTTGTAATGCGAAAATATTAGATAGTGCCACTCTACTATGAAGAATATCTCCAACAATGACCACTTTTTTCCCTTTAACATATCCAAGGCGTTCTCGAATAGAATACGAATCTAAAAGTGCTTGTGTTGGATGTTCATGAGCTCCATCACCAGCATTAATAATACTTGCATTGACATGTTTAGATAAAAATACACCAGCTCCTGGATTTGGATGTCTCATAACAACCATATCCACTTTCATTGATAAAATGTTATTTACAGTATCAATTAAAGTTTCTCCTTTTTTTACAGAGGATTGAGAAGCGGAGAAATTTATTACATCTGCAGAAAGTCTTTTTTCAGCCAACTCAAAAGACAACTTGGTTCTTGTAGAATTTTCAAAGAATAAATTAGCAATTGTAATATCACGAAGTGAAGGAACTTTCTTAATTGGTCTGTTGATGACTTCTTTAAAGTGATCTGCAGTTTCAAAAATTAATTGAATATCCTGCTTGTTAAGATATTTTATTCCAAGTAAGTGGTTTACACTTAATTCGCTCATTTACTATTCGTTATTAATTAAATAAATTTTGTCTTCACCATTATTCTCTTGCCAATTCACCACAACTTTTTCTTCATTAATGGTATCTACTTGTCTACCTTTGTAATCTGGCTGAATTGGTAAATGTCTGCTAAATCGTCTATCTATAAGAGTCAGGAGTTCAATCTCTTTAGGCCTTCCAAAAGATTGAATGGCAGTTAATGCTGCCCTAATACTCCTACCTGTATAAAGTACATCATCTATAAATACTACCTTTTTGTTTTCTATAATTACATCAACTTCTGTAGTATTGGCTTCTAAAGGCTTATCTCCACGTCGAAAATCATCACGATAGAAAGTTATATCTAAATAACCTAATTGAATATTTTTGATTTTATATGCTTCTGAAAGAATTTTAACTAGTCTATTTGCTAGAAATTTTCCTCTAGGTTGGATTCCAATTAAAACTGTATCAGTAAAATCTGTATGTTTTTCAATGAGTTGACAAGCCAATCGATGTAGAATGATGTTTACCTCTTTTGCATTAAGTAACACTTTTTGACTCATATTCAACCCAAACGTATTTGGAGTACAAAGGTAATGCAAAAATTTAAAAATTAAGATTAATATTAAAAATCATAATTTCATCTTCATTGCAAACAAAAAAAGCCTTTCAAATTAATGAAAGGCCTTTTTTATTCTTAACATGGAAAAAATTATTTCTTTTTTCCTGTCATTTTATCTTTTAAGTCTTGTAAAACTTCATTAGCATCACCAAGTGTCGGTTTTGCTTCTGCAGCTGCAGCTTCAGCCTTTTTAGCCGCTGCTTTCACAATCTTAGCTTCTTCTTCTTTAAAAACAGCTGTATGAGATGCAACTACTCTTTTAAACTCTTTATTGAATTCGATAATCTTAAATTCTGCCTCTTCCCCTTTTTTAAGTTTTTTACCATCTTCTTTTTCTAAATGACGAGAAGGAACAAAAGCAACAATATCATCATTAAATTCAACAGTTGCACCTTTATCTACAATTTCAGAAATTTCTGCTTTGTGTACTGTATTTAAAGCAAATTCTGTTTCGTATTTATCCCAAGGATTATCTGTTGTTTGTTTGTGCCCTAAACTTAATTTACGACCTTCAACATCTAATTCAAGAACGATAACGTCAAGTTTATCCCCAACAGAACAAAACTCACTAGGATGTTTTATCTTTTTAGTCCAAGACAAATCTGAAATATAAATTAATCCATCAATACCTTCTTCCAATTCTACAAAAACACCAAAGTTTGTAAAGTTTCTAACAATTCCTGTATGTTTAGAGCCTACAGGATATTTTCCTGTAATATCAGTCCAAGGATCTGGAGTTAATTGCTTAATACCTAAAGACATTTTACGATCTTCTCTATCTAATGTTAAAATAACTGCTTCAATTTCGTCTCCAACAGAAACGAAATCTTGTGCAGAACGCAAATGTGTAGACCAAGACATTTCAGAAACGTGAATTAAGCCTTCTACACCATCAGCAACTTCAATAAATGCTCCATAATCTGCAATTACTACAACTTTACCTTTTACTTTATCTCCAACTTTTACCTCTTCTCCTAAAGCTTCCCAAGGATGCTTGCTTAATTGCTTTAATCCTAATTGAATTCTAGATTTATCTTCATCAAAGTCAAGGATTACCACATTTAATTTTTCATCCAACTCAACTATTTCGTTTGGATGATTGATTCTTGACCAAGAAAGATCTGTAATATGTATTAATCCATCAACACCACCAAGATCAATAAAGACTCCGTAAGATGTGATGTTTTTTACAACACCTTCCAATACTTGACCTTTTTCTAATTGACCAATAATTTCTTTCTTTTGCTCTTCAATATCAGCTTCAATTAAAGCTTTATGTGAAACTACTACGTTTTTGAATTCGTGGTTGATTTTTACAACTTTAAATTCCATAGTTTTATTTACATATTGATCGTAATCTCTAATTGGTTTTACATCAATTTGAGAACCAGGCAAGAACGCTTCGATACCAAAAACATCTACTATCATACCACCTTTAGTTCTGCATTTCACAAAACCATTTACGATTTCGCCAGAATCATGAGCTGCATTTACGCGATCCCATGCTTTAATTACTCTAGCTTTTCTGTGAGATAATACTAATTGACCAGTTGCATCTTCACGCACATCAATTAATACCTCTACTTTATCTCCTACTTTTAAGTTTGGATTGTAGCGAAATTCGTTTAAAGAAATAACGCCTTCAGATTTTGCATTGATATCTATAATGGCATCACGATCTGTAATGTGAATTACTTCACCTTCTACAACTTCTTCGTCTAAAGTGTCAACGAAATTTTCTGCTACTAATTTTTCAAATTCTTTAAGTTGCTTGTCATCAACTTCATCAATTCCCTCTTGATAGTTGTGCCAATTAAAGTCTTTTAAAAATTTTTCTGGATTTGCTTGAGCTTCAGATACTACTGGAGCTTCAGCTGTTTGAACTTCAGTTTCTGCAACTTCTGGAGTTTCCGTTGCTACAACTTTAGCTTTTTTTGCTTTTTCAGCCATGTGCTGATTAAATTTGTATTCTGTATGTTTCGGAAGATTTAAAAGCAATAACACACAGAAGCGTTAAAATTTATTTTTATCGTTCCTTTTATCTTTCCGTCATTTGCTAAAAGGAGTGCAAAAATAGTACTTTAAAATAAATTCACCTAAACTATTTGCTTAAAAATTAAAGTTTTACTCTAAATCAACGAGTGTCTTATTTACGAGTTGTAGAATTTTATCAAATTGTTCTTGAATGGTCATGTTTGAATTATCAATCTCTATGGCATCTTTAGCTTTTACCAAAGGAGAATCTTCCCTATGTGAATCTATATAATCACGTTCTTGAACATTTTTTAGTACTTCATCGTACTCTACTTCATCTCCTCTTTCAACAAGCTCTTGGTAGCGACGCTTGGCTTTGGTTTCGGCTGAAGCTGTCATGAAAATTTTTAATTCGGCATCTGGAAAAACCACTGTTCCAATATCTCTGCCATCCATAACAATCCCTTTATATTTACCCATTAACTGTTGTTGTTTAACCAACTGATATCGAACTTCTGGGATTGTTGAAACCTGACTTACAAAATTTGATACTTCTAATGTTCTTATTTCCTTTTCAACATTTTTATCATTTAAATAAACTTCAGAAAAATCTAAACTTTCATTGAATTTAAACCTTATAGAAACATTGTGCAGTGCAGTTACCAATCCTTCTATATCAAAATGAGAATCATCAACAAAATTATTTTGCATTGCAAAAAGCGTTACTGCTCTATACATGGCTCCAGAATCAACATAAATATAGCCCAAATGCTTTGCCAACTGTTTAGCTACAGTACTTTTGCCTGTTGAAGAAAAGCCGTCGATAGCTATTATTATTTTGCTCATTATTGTAAGTCTAATTGTAAGCCGAAAAAGTTAGAATTTGCGGCACTTGTATATTTGGCATGCGTATAACTAAAGCGCATTTTATTAATTTTAATTGAGAATCCTGCAGATAATCCTGAAAAATTTCTTTGATCCACAATACGTAATTCTTCAGCTCTTCTGAAATTATAAGCTAATCTAATATTGAAACCTCCTTCAGGGAACAGCTCGGCTCCTAAAATAGTATGCCTAATAACTTGTCCGAAAAAACCAATCTTCTCTTGAGTTTGATTTCCAGATAAATCTGAAGTAGCTCTTGCAGGGTTTGGTCTTGCAATTGGCCATTTTTGCAAATTCTCAAAAGTTATATGCCATCGTATCGGAACATGTTCTAAAGTTTGTGACAGTCCAAAATCTACTTCAAAAGGAAGCGGTTCGTTTAGGCCGGCATACGTTGTAATTTGGCTTCCTAGATTTCTTACAACTAACGCAGCGTTAAAATCAATCCTATCATCAATATATATCAAACCTAAATCAACAGCAGCGCCAAAAGAGCTGTACTGTTCTAATTTTGAAGTGATTAATTTTAAGTTTCCACCAAAATAAAAATCTGAATATCCAATCTGCAAAGCATAGCCCATTGATAATGCAACTTCATTGCCAGTAAATGTTCCTGTTTGGTTACCTTCTTCATCATAGCCATCGAAAGAACCATAATTTATGTATGTAATACCAGCATGAAATGTTTGGGTTCTTCTATCAATTGTATAAGCATAAGCAGCCGTACCATAACTTATACCTCCCAAATAACTCGTATAGTTTAGAGCTAATTGATTGTCCATATCCATATTAATTGTCGCTGGATTGTAAAGCCCTTGAGTTACATCGTAGTCCACATTGGTAATAACTTTACCACCAAGAGCAGCCTGTCGAGGAGATGACACCAAATTAAGAAATTGATATGTTGATTCACCCCCTAATTGAGCTAAAGCAAAATTGCTTAAAAGCAAACAAAAAAATAAGCTGATTCTCTTTAACATAAAGGCACAAAGTAACTAAATCTATCTTAAAACGGTTTCAGGTTTGATTTATTTTTAATTCATAAAAAAACCTCGAATATAATCGAGGTTCAAATATTAAAGTTTCTTTGCGTTTTTTACCTTTTGATTCGTAATTGCTAAATTAATGACTTCGCTCATATCGGTTACATAATGAAAGCTAAGACCTTTTAAATAATCTTCTTTAATTTCATTGATATCACGTCTGTTCTCTTCACAAAGCAAGATTTCTTTTATTTTAGCACGTTTGGCAGCTAATATCTTTTCCTTGATACCGCCAACTGGAAGTACTTTTCCGCGAAGTGTAATCTCTCCTGTCATAGCCAGACTTTTCTTAACCTTCTTTTGTGTGAAAAGAGAAACCAAAGACGTTAACATAGTAACACCTGCGCTTGGGCCGTCTTTAGGCGTTGCTCCTTCAGGAACGTGAATATGAACATTATATTTATCAAAAACTTCTGGATCAATACCTAACTCATCTGCATTGGCTTTAATATATTCCATAGCAATCGTTGCAGATTCTTTCATCACTTTACCAAGGTTACCAGTAATATTCAAAGTACCTTTTCCCTTTGATAAAATAGATTCAATAAACAGAATATCGCCTCCTACTCTGGTCCAAGCTAAACCTGTTACCACACCTGCAACATTATTGTTTTCGTATTTATCGCGTTCTAGTTTCGGGCTACCAAGAACTTCAATAATATCTTCATTAATTACTTTGACATTATAATTTTCTTCCATAGCAATATTTTTGGCAGCATGACGTACCATTTTTGCTATTTGCTTTTCAAGGCCTCTAACACCAGATTCTCGTGTATAACCTTCAACGATTTTCTCCAATTGTGGCTTACCTATTTTTAAGTGTTTGTCAGTTAATCCATGTTCTTTTAATTGTTTTGGAAGTAAATGACGTTTAGCAATTTCAACTTTTTCTTCTATAGTATAGCCTGTAACATTAATAATCTCCATTCTATCAAGTAATGCAGGTTGTATATTATTCAAGCTATTAGATGTTGCAATGAACATAACTTTTGAAAGATCGTAGCCCATCTCAAGAAAATTGTCATAAAACTCATTATTTTGTTCTGGATCTAAAACTTCCAGCATTGCGGAAGAAGGATCTCCTTGATGAGAATTTGATAGTTTATCAATTTCATCTAAAACAAAAACAGGGTTTGATGTGCCAGCCTTTTTTAAACTTTGAAGAATTCTTCCAGGCATTGCACCTATATATGTTTTTCTATGACCACGAATTTCTGCCTCATCTCGCAAACCTCCAAGAGACATTCGTACATATTCTCTACCGAGTGCTTCAGCAATTGATTTACCAAGTGAAGTCTTACCAACACCTGGAGGTCCTAAAAGACAAAGTATTGGTGACTTCATATCGTTTCTTAATTTTAAAACAGCCAAATACTCAATGATTCTTCTTTTCACATCATCTAGACCATAATGATCTCTGTCTAGAATTCTTTTAGCACGTTTTAAATCAAATTTATCTTTGCTGTATTCGTTCCATGGTAAATCCAAAAATAAATCCAAATAATTCCTCTGAATGGAGTATTCTGCCACTTGTGGATTCATACGTTGCATTTTAGCTAACTCTCTATCAAAATGCTTAGCAACAACTTCGTCCCATTTTTTTTCTGAAGCACGAACTTTCATCTCATCTATTTCCTCCTCATAGCTTACTCCTCCAAGTTCTTCTTGAATAGTTTTGATTTGCTGATGAAGGAAATATTCACGCTGTTGTTGATTTAAATCACTTTGTACTTTGGATTGAATATCATTCTTAAGTTCGAGTTTCTGAAATTCGATATTCATATATTTAAGTGTGGCAAGAGCTCTTTCTTTTAAATCATTTTGCTCTAACAATGATTGCTTCTCATTCACAGAAAGATTCATGTTTGAAGACACAAAGTTTATTAAAAATGAACTACTCTCTATATTCTTTATGGCAAAAGAAGCTTCACTTGGAATATTTGGACTGTCTCTTATAATTTGTAAAGCCAAATCTTTTATAGAGTCTATGATAGCTCCAAATTCTTTATTTTGATCTGCTGGTCTAGCTTCTGGAACCTCTCTTACTGTAGCAGTCATATATGGTTCTTCAGTAATTACCTCTGCAACTTTAAAACGTTTTTTTCCTTGAATTATAACTGTTGTATTGCCATCTGGCATTTTTAATACACGAAGAATTCTTGCGACAGTTCCTGTTTCATTTATATCTCGTGCAGAAGGATCTTCAACAGATTCGTCTTTTTGGGATACAACACCTATAACTTTACTGCCGCTATTGGCATCTTTTATAAGCTTGATGGATTTATCCCGTCCGGCAGTTATTGGGATTACAACACCTGGGAAAAGCACTGTATTTCTCAACGGTAGTATTGGTAATACTTCAGGTAAATTCTCATTATTTATCTCTGCTTCATCTTCAGGTGTCATTAACGGAATTAGTTCCGAATTTTCGTCAAATTCCTGAAATGACAAACTGTCAAGATTAAGTAAATTGGTTTTCTTCATAAAAATATTTAAGCCATTATGTCATTATTTAACTAAATAACAGAACGGATATTGTTCAAAATTAAATTATAAAATGAAGTTATTTATTTTATTTTCAATTAGTTAAAAATAATTAAACTCATAACTTCTTCCATAAAAAGTCAATTAACATGCCAACTTTAAATAAATTTATTGCAGTTTTTTAATTATAACTGTAACAAAGTTTAAGTAACTTCATCTTTCTTATAAACAATTTGTTTTTGTGTCACTACCCAACCTAAATATAGAGCAACTTGCAGAGCTATGTATATCTGGAAACCAACATGCGCAGTTGGAAATTTATAACAGATATTATAAAGCAATGTACAACACTTCTTTAAGGATTGTAAAGGATACTTATGAAGCCGAAGACATCATGCAAGACTCCTTTTTAGTTGCCTTTACAAAACTAGGTGAATTAAAAGATTTAAAAACCTTTGGTGCCTGGTTAAAACGAATTGTAATTAATAACAGTATTTATCATTATAAAAAAAATAATAAATACCAAAACGTTCCTTTTGACAATGTATTATATAAAGTTGAGACTGACCAAAGCATTGGTAGTGACAATGGTTTGACCAACTTAAAAGTACAACAGGTACTGAAGGCTATTAAAGAATTAAAAGACAATTACAGGATAGCATTAACCTTAAATTTAATTGAAGGTTACGATTACGAAGAAATAAGTGAAATAATGGAAATATCAAATGCAAATTGCAGAACCATTATTTCAAGAGCAAAAGAAAGTTTAAGAAATAAGCTACTGCCTTTAGCAGCAAACTAATTAAAACTCAAGTTATGAGTAAAGATAATTTAGATAATCTTTTTGAACAATTTAAAAATGACTTTGATCTTGAAGAGCCAAGAACAGATCATAAAGGTCGCTTTCTTGATAAGTTAAACACTTATCAAAAGGGTTCTGAAAAGAAGCATAAATCGGCTTTCTGGAAACCTTTATTGGGTATCGCAGCTACTATAGTATTATTAGTTGTATTCTCAATAGGAAATCAAAAAAACGATGATACTCGTGACTTGGCGAGTGTTTCGCCAGAAATGGCGGAAACAGAAGATTTTTTTACTACGACTATTGAAGTTGAACTTAAAAAAATAACTAGCGAATCTTCTCCTGTAACCCAACTTCTGGTTGATGATGCGTTAAAACAAATGAAAATTTTAGAAAATGATTACGAAAAATTGAAAAAAGATCTATCTATAAGTGATGATGACAATCGCGTTATTTATGCCATGATTTCAAACTTCCAAAATAGAATTGACCTTTTAAAAAATACACTAGAACAAATTGATACTGTAAAACAATTAAAAAATATAACAAATGAGAACAAAGCTACAATTTAGAGCCATTGTTGTACTTTTATTAGTACCATCTTTTATTTTCAGTTTAACAAGTAATAACGTTAAACATGAAAAAGAAAAAACGATTAAAAAAGAGTATTCAGTAAATTCTGATGCAACACTCAAAGTAAACAACAGTTATGGTAATATAGATGTTGTTACTTGGAATCAAAATACTATTGAAATTGAAGTTATCATTACAACAAATAGTAATAACGAAGAAAAAGCACAAAAAAAGCTTGATGATATTTCTGTAGAATTTGAAGCCTCTCCAAGTATGGTTTCTGCAAAAACTAAATTTAATAGCTCTAAATCCGGTTCGTGGTGGAATTGGGGCAAAAACGATAAGGTAAACGTAAAAGTGAATTACATTATAAAAATGCCAATAACAAATAATGTAAATCTCAATAACAATTATGGAAGCATCAATCTTGATAAATTAGAAGGTCAGGCTAACATAAACTGTGATTATGGTCAAGTAACCACAAAAGAATTAATGGCTGATAACAACAATATTTCTTTCGACTATACCAATAATAGCCATTTCGAATATATAAAAAGTGGAAAGATAAATGCCGATTATAGCAGTTATACAGTTGCTAAAACAAAGCAATTGGATATCATTGCAGACTATACAAACTCACATATTGAAATAGCAGAAGACGTCAACTATAAATGCGATTATGGAAATATAAAAATTGACAAAGTAAATTCTGTTATTGGCAAAGGCGATTATCTAACTGCAGTATTTGGAGATGTTCATAAAAATATCCAATTAAAAGCAGATTATGGATCTATTAAAATAAAGAATATTACAGCAAACGCTGGTAATGTATCAATAGAGTCTGATTACACTGGCATTACCATTGGGTTTGATCCTAATTACAATTTTAATTTTAATCTTGATCTACAATATGCGTCATTAAGGAATAAAGGCGAAATTGAAATAATGAAACAAATTGAAAAAAGTAACACCAAGAATTATGCGGGTTACTACGGAAACAAAAATGCAAGCAACACAATTACAATCAATTCAGATTACGGAAGCGTATCATTATCAAAAAATTAATCAAAAAACAACAGACATGAAAAAATTAATCAAAATACAACATGCAATTTTCACATTAATTCTTCTATTTACTTTATCAGTAAGCGCGCAATCCAATAAAACTATAAAAGGAAATGGTAAGATTTCTTCTAAAACCATAAAAACAGGTGATTATGATGGCATAGCCTGTGCTGGTTCCATGGATTATATACTTGTAAATGGTACTGAAGGAAATATTACTGTTGAAGGTGAAGAAAATTTACTAGATTATATTGTTGCAGAAGTAAAAGACAATACCCTTAAAGTTAAAGTAAAGAAGAATTTCAACTTAAAACCTAGTAAAAATAAAACAATTAAAATCACTATTCCTTTTAAAGATATAAGCAGTGTAGCACTTGCTGGTTCTGGAGACTTATGGAATGAAGATAATATAAGTACAAATCATTTGGAAGTTGCACTTGCTGGTTCCGGAGATTTAACTTTAGACATTGAAACCTCTGAAGTTGAGGGAAAAATAGCTGGTTCTGGAGATCTAACCTTGAAAGGAAGCACTAATAATCTCATCGCTAAAGTGGCTGGTTCAGGTGATTTTCACGGATTTCATTTACAAGCCAATAACACAGATGTTGCAGTTGCTGGCTCTGGAGATGCAGAAGTCGTAAGTAATCAGTCAATAAAAGCAAGAGTAGCAGGCTCTGGTGATATAGCATATAAAGGCAATCCAGAAAAAGAAGATAATAAAGTGTCTGGCTCTGGAGACATTAGTAAATCATAATATGCAAGATGTTAATATAAAGAAGCCACTAAATAGTGGCTTTTTTTATTTCACGTATTTAGTTTTAGTAATTGTGCTTAATACAATAAATGCGATAACAAAGAAAATGCCTAAACTTAAAACAGACCATTGCATAGAACCATTAAAAAATGAAGTGAGCAAGCCAAAAACAATCATACCAAATACTATTGCAATTTTTTCTGTTACATCATAAAAACTAAAATAGGTTGCATGGTCTTCTGTATCTGGAAGCAATTTAGAATATGTTGAACGAGAAATAGATTGAATTGCTCCCAATACGAGTCCTAATAATCCACCAAGTGAATAAAAATAAAGATCAACATTTTCTTGAGACTTATCTATTAAAAACGCTGTAATACAAACTATTGCCCAAATAGCAATGGTTACTTTTAAGGTTTTTATATTACCTATTCTATTTGATAGTCTAGAAAACAAAAAAGCTCCAACTACTGCGACTAACTGAACAACTAAAATGGTAATAATTAAATTTAAAGTTGGTAAGCCAAGCTCATCGCTACCAAAAATTCCCGCCATATAGATAATGGTTTGTGCGCCTACACTATAAAAGAAGAATGAAATCAAAAACGTTTTCAATTGAGGATAATTAACCAACTCTTTTGATACAATTTTAAGTTCTCTAAAACCTTTCCATATATAATCTTTTTCTGGTTTGCGATTATAAATATTATTAGGTAATCTTTTATATGTGATTTGCGCAAAACCTAACCACCAAACACCAACTAACACAAACGTTATCCTTGAACCAAATGCTTTATCATATAATCCAAAAACTTCAGTTTCTATTAAAATCATACTTAAAATCAATAACAAGACAGAACCCAAATAGCCATAAATAAAGCCTTTTGCACTTACATTATCTTGTTGTTCAGGATATGCTACTTCTGGCAAATAGGCATTATAAAAAACAATACTTCCCCAAAAACCTATACCTGCAGTTATTGTAAATACAATTCCAACCCATAATGTATCTGCATCTTTAAAAAAATATAATCCCATAACTGACAACGAACCTAGTAAACAAAAGAATTTTAAAAACTTAAGCTTATTGCCTGTATAATCAGCGATGCCTGATAGAATTGGCGAAATAAACGCCACTATTAGCATATAAAATCCTATCGTATAATTTAATAAAGTTGTAGAATGCCAATGGGTTCCTAGAAAATCTATTTTACCTTCAACATTTTCAAGCAATTTGGTCATTCCGCTATAGTAAATTGGAAAAATAGCAGTACTAATCACTAATGAGTATACCGAATTTGCCCAATCGTAAAATGCCCAGGCATTGATTAATTTCTTACTTCCCTTTTCTAATTTACCCATGATTGATTAACTTTTAATTCTATTTTGAGGAACTTTAAATAATAGGAATATGCCAAATAAAAAGAAAACAAATAAAAATAATATGGCATTTCTCATGGTTCCTGTAATCTGATCCACAACACCATATATAACCATACCTAAAACAATTCCTATTTTTTCAGTTACATCATAAAAGCTAAAATATGAAGTAGTATCTTCTGTTTTGGGTAAAAACTTTGAATAAGTGGATCTAGATAATGCTTGTACGCCACCCATAACAAACCCAACGATACTTCCTACAATGTAAAAATGAAAAGGTGTTTCAATAAAAAAAGCATAAAAGCAAACAAACATCCATATAAAATTAATAGCAATTAAAGTGACAATATTCCCAAACCTTTCAGAGGCTCTTGAGGTTACAAATGCTCCAATTATACCGACAATCTGTATCAATAAAATACTAATGATTAAACCAATTGTTTTTTGGTTTTGATTAGCCCAATTAATTTCTTCTTCCCCAAAATACACAGCCATTAACATGATGGTCTGCACTGCCATGCTATAGACAAAAAAAGCATTTAAAAATCTTTTTAATTTAATGCTAGATTTAAGTTCGTTCCAAACACCATTTAATTCTTTATATCCGTTCAACAGTACAGAGTTTGTAACTTTATGTCCTTGAGAAACGCCTTTTGGCAAATAATAAAATGTATATTGACTAAACAATAGCCACCATATTCCCACAGAAACAAATGAATATCTCATAGCTTTCATTGTTGCCACAGATTCTTCTCCTTGTATATTAAAAAAATTAGGGTAAATAATCATTGCTAAATTGATTAATAATAAAAGAACACTACCGGAATACCCAATCGCAAATCCTTTAGCACTTATTTTATCCTGCTGCTCCGGAAAAGCAATATCAGGCAAATAAGAATTATAAAACACCAAACTTCCCCAATAGCCAATAAGTCCAAAAAAATAAAACAACATACTTATGTATATATGCTCCAAACTGAACCAGTAAAGACCAATACAACCAAAACTACCCAAATAACAAAAAAATTTCATGAATGTTTTTTTATTTCCTATATAATCTGCAACACCTGATAATAAAGGAGACATAAATGCAATAACCAAAAAAGCAAAAGCCGTAACAAAGGAAATTAAAGCTGTGCTTTTCATTTCAAACCCAAATGCTTGAATTCTAGCTACAGAGCCCACAAAAAGTGATGCATAAAAAAGTGGGAAGATAGTAGAAGCAATTGTAAGCGTATAAGCCGAATTTGCCCAATCAAAAAATGCCCAAGCATTAAGCAGTTTTTTGCTTCCTTTATCTAATTTTTGCATAAAAAAAAGCTACTCGTTAATGAGTAGCTTCTAAAGTAATCATTTATTTTTAAATCTAATATTTACCTAATGGCCTAAATGAGGTAATCCCAAATTTTGCAGCTTCTTCTTTAGCTTTTGGAGTTAATTTAGTAAGATTTGCTATTCTAGATTCATTTGCAGGATGGGTACTTAAAATTTCTGGTGGTGCTTGTCCTCCACTGTTTGCATTCATACGCTTCCAAAGTTCAGCGGCTTCGTCAGGATTATAACCAGCTATTGCCATTAAATATAATCCAATTTCATCTGCTTCGCTTTCATGACTTCTACTAAATGGTAGCATACCTCCAACCGAAGTTCCAATACCATAGGCTTGGTTGTATAGCTCAAGGTTTTCATCATTTTGTAAAGCAACATTTAATCCAATAGCTCCGGCTTGTTGTAAAAGGCCTGCACTCATCCTCTGTTGTCCATGATTTGCTAAAGCATGGGCAACTTCATGACCCATTATGACTGCAACTCCTGTTTCACTTTCTGCAATGGGCAAAATTCCTGTATAAAATGCAATTTTTCCACCTGGCATACACCAAGCATTGACTGTTTCAGATTCTATTAAATTATATTCCCAAGCATAGTCTTTTAAATAGCCTTGAAATCCATTTGCATCTAAATAACGTTCAGCGGCAACTGCAATTCTTTGTCCTACACGCGTAATCATTTCTGCTTTAGAAGTTCCCTTAACTACTTTACTTTCTGATAAAACCTGATTATATTGTTGAAAAGATGAAGGAAACAACTGATCATTAGATACCAATGCCATCGTTTGTTTACCCGTAAAAGGATTTGTAGCACAGGATAAAATAAGTAAAAGCACTCCAATTAAAGATATCTGTTTTTTAAATTTCATTGTTCATTGCATAAAATGTTAATAGTTATAAATTTACAAAAATCATTCCATTATTAATTTCATAATTCATTCTAAGATTTACATAATTCATTCTAAGATTTACATAATTCATTCTAAAATGATAAAACAATTATTTTGTGCCTATAATGTGTAGTTCAGTAAAATTTTTATCAACTATCATACTATTATCACCATTCATTTTAACTTCTGATAACGGAATTAGAACATTATCTATTTCAATTTTCGTTACTTTAAATGGTAAGCCATGTAGTTTTACTAAAAAGGTTTCATAGGCAGCAGTATATTTCCCTTCTTTATGTTGTTGAATTATTAGTTGCTTTGGCTTACCCGTAAGTTTAAAAGTTCTTAAGCTATACCTTCCTTTTATATAATCATAACCATCATGAGCATCATCATAAAACATAGAGTTTTCTTTACCTTCTTTATAATAAACATCTAATGTTACTCGTTCAATTTCTTTTTCATCAACATACTGCTGTACTGGATATTTAGGAATAATAGCTCCTTCTTTAACAAATACTGGGATACTATCAATATCGGCATCTACCCACATTTCTTTACCTCCTTTTACAATTTTATCTGTCCAAAAATTAAACCATTTTCCTCTTGGTACAAACATGCGTCTTCCTTTAGCGTTTGGTTCTATAATTGGGCATACTAATATTTTATCTCCATAAATAAATTCATCTGTTCTGTAATGTGTATGCACATCATCCTGATCAAACAATACCAGAGACTTTAACATTGGAATACCTTCGTCCGCATATTGCCAAAAGGCAGTGTATAAATATGGTAGTAACTGGTAACGTAATTCTATAAACTTTCTTACAATATTAGTAACGTCTTCATCAAAAGCCCATGGCTCCTGATTTCCATGATCTCCTGAAGAATGTACCCGACAAAATGGGTGAAATACACCAAGTTGAATCCATCTCGTAAACAATTCTCCATGCGGTTGCTCTGCAAAACCACCAATATCACTTCCGGCAAAAGAATATCCAGACATTGCTAATCGTTGCGCTTGTATATTAGCAATCCACAAATGTTCCCAGGTTGCAACATTATCTCCAGTCCAAGTAGAGGTATATCGTTGAGTTCCAGAATAAGCCGATCTTGTTATAACAAACGGTCTTTTAGGGTAAGCATATTTTTTCAAACCTTGGTATGTTGCTCTTGCCATTTGCATACCATAAATATTATGAGCTTTTCGATGACTACAACGATTACCATCATAATCATGTCTTACATCATTTGGAAATGTTTTATTAGGAACCTCCATTACTGCCGGCTCGTTCATATCATTCCAAACTCCTTTAACACCTATTTCTTCAATTAGCTCTTTAAATAAACTAGACCACCAATCTCTAACTTCAGGATTTGTAAAATCTGGGAAATAACATTCTCCTGGCCAAACTTTCCCTTTCATATACGGTCCATCTGCACGCTTACAGAAATAATCTTTTTCAAGTGCTTCTTTAAAAACACTGTAATCTTTGTCAATTTTTATTCCAGGGTCAATAATAACCACAGTTTTAAAGCCATCTTCTTCCAATTCACTAACCATTCGTTTAGGATCTGGAAAATAGTCTTTATTCCAAGTAAAACACCTAAAACCATCCATATAATCTATATCCAGATAAATGGCATCACATGGTATCTTTAATTCTCTAAACTTTTGAGTAATTTCCTTTACCTTGCTTTCTGGATAATAGCTCCATTTGCATTGGTGAAACCCTAAAGCCCAAAGTGGCGGAAGCTGATGTGGTTTGCCTGTTAAATCCGTATAATTGGCAACAACATCACTCATTTGTGGGCCATAGATAAAATAATAATTCATCTCGCCTCCTTGTGCCCAAAAGCTTGTAACATTACGACGTTCTTGTGCAAAATCAAAATAAGTTCTAAAGGTGTTGTCAAAAAAGATTCCGTAGGCTTTATTATTATTTAATCCTGTATAAAATGGAATGCTTTTATAAATTGGATCTGTATTTTTTCCGTAGGCATAAGAGTCTGTAACCCAATTTTGGAATCTCTGACCTTTGAGGTTTAGCTTTACAGGTTTGTCTCCAAGTCCAAAATAACTCTCTCCATCATGCGAAGTTTTACTCATTTTAACAATATCTCCTCCAAATTCGTAGCTCTCTTCCCAATGAAATCCGATCTCATCTTCATTAATTAACGATAAATCTTTAGCATCAAATAATGAAATTCTCAAATTTTCTTTTGAAATTTCACAAATAAGTTTTGAAGTAATAACTTTATAAAGGTTTTTATCTTCTTCTATTTTTAAAAAATTATAACCTCTGCTTGCATATTTAGTTATTGCATACGAAAAATCTTTTTCAAAATTTCCTGTTGTAGCATATCTAAATCGTAAAACGCTATCTCTTAATATGGTTAATTCTAATACGACATTATTTTCGGTAGTGAAATATAATGTATCGACATCCTTTTTGTAATCAATTATTTTAGTAGGAAACAAATTTCCTTTTAATTCTAATTCTGTATTTACTATCATAAACTTCTAAATATGAACAACAAAAAAACGCATAAGTTTAGACATAAAAAACATTAGTTAATAAGAATTATTAACGATAACGTTTTCGTATCAAATTTTTACAAAAATGTCAAAAAAACACGCCTTTTAATACGGAATTATTTTTTAGAATTTTGATATTTAAAGGCTACCATACCCAATGGTGGTATAGTAATTTCAACCGAGTAATTTCTAAACTGCCAATCTTTTTTTTGTGCTGTTAAAATTTTGTTTTTAAAATTCCCTGAACCATTGTATTTTTTTAAGTCGCTATTAAAAATTTCTTTTAATTTTCCACTTTTTGGCAACCCAATGCGATGATTTTCTCGTGGTACTGGCGTCATATTACAAGCAATAATCAAATCATCAGATTTTTTTTCTCCATGTCTTATGTAAACTAAAGTAGAATTTTCTGCATCGTTATGGTCTATCCATTCAAAGCCTTCTGCTGAAAATTGTTTTTCGTATAAAGCAGGTTCTTTTTTGTAAAGAGTATTTAAATCTTTTATTAATGACTGTATACCTTTGTGTACATCATACTGCAATAAATGCCAATCTAAACTTTCTTGAAAATTCCACTCTTCACTTTGTCCAAACTCTGCTCCCTGAAACAATAAGTTCGTGCCAGGATGCGTAAACATATAGCTGTATAACAGGCGTAAATTAGCAAAACGTTGCCACTCATCACCCGGCATTCTCCCCAAAATGGATTGTTTTCCATATACTACTTCATCGTGAGATAAAGGCAACATAAAATTCTCTGTAAAGGCATAGGTCATAGAAAACGTCAAGTCGTTTTGATGGTGTTTTCTGTAAATTGGTTCTTTTGCAAAATACTGTAATGTGTCATGCATCCAACCCATCATCCATTTCATACCAAAGCCTAAACCCCCTAAAAATGTAGGTTTAGACACCATTGGAAACGATGTAGATTCTTCTGCAATGGTTTGCACATCTGGAAAACTACTATAAACAGCTTCGTTCATTTCTTTCATAAATGCAATTGCATCTAAATTTTCCCTACCTCCAAACATATTAGGTTCCCATTCTCCATCTTCGCGTGAATAATCTAAAAACAACATAGACGCCACAGCATCTACGCGCAAACCATCTGCATGATATTGGTCTAACCAAAAAATGGCATTACTGATTAAAAAGGATTTTACTTCGTTACGACCATAATTAAAAATTAAACTTTTCCAATCTGGATGATAGCCTTTACGCTTATCTGGATGCTCATATAAGGATGAGCCATCAAAAAAGCCTAAACCATGCGCATCTTCAGGAAAATGTGATGGCACCCAATCTAAAATAATACCAATATCATTTTGATGCAATTTATCAACGAGTAATTTAAACTCTTCAGGGTAGCCAAATCGTGACGTAGGTGCAAAATATCCTGTAAGTTGGTAACCCCAAGAAGGATCATAAGGAAACTCCATTACTGGCATTAACTCAACATGTGTAAAGTTCATGTCTTTTACATAATTCACCAATTCATCCGCCAATTCTACATACGATAAAAAACGATTTTCTTCAATATGTTTTTTCCAAGAACCAAGATGAACTTCGTAAACAGAAAAAGGAGCATTAAGAGCATTGTTTTTTTTACGATTTTTCATCCATTTAGAATCTTTCCAAGAATAAGGTTCATCCCAAACAATTGATGCAGTATTTGGTGGGTGCTCACAACGGCGAGCATAAGGATCTGCCTTTTCAGTCTTTATATCATTATTGTGGCTTTGAATTTTATATTTATATGTACTTCCTTTACCAACATTAGGAATGAATCCTTCCCAAATACCACTTTCATCCCATCGAACATTTAGTTTGTGTTCACCTTCTATCCAATAATTAAAATCTCCAATTACAGAAACTGTTTTTGCACTCGGAGCCCAAACAGCAAAGTATGTTCCGTTTTCGCCATCTACAGTCATCACATGAGACCCAAACTTTTCATAGAGTCTATAATGTTTTCCTGCTTTAAAAAGATTGATATCGAAATCTGTGAACAGACTGTGAACCTTTACGTGTGCCATAAATTAATGATTAATAATGTTAGAGATTCCTTTTAATGGAATCACTGCCCAACGTGGGCGTGAATTAAGTTCGTAACCCAATTCATAAACTGCTTTTTCCAATAAAGAATATTTAAGTAAAAATATTCGCTCTTGTTGATAACCAATATTAATATTGGCCTTTTTTATTTCAATTATATAAGTTTCCAAAAATACACCAATAAAATATTTATATAACAATTCACCTGCCTTAAATAAATCTTCAAGATTGTGATTGTATTTACTTTCATTGTTAAATATAGTGGCATAAATGGCATAGTGAAAAGATCTGAACATGCCTGCTACATCTTTTAATGGCGGTTGTTTCACTTTTCTATCTCTAATTGTACTTTCTGGTTCTCCTTCAAAATCAAGAATATAAAAATCGTTGTCTTGAACCAATACTTGCCCTAAATGATAATCGCCATGAACTCTAATACGTTCCCCTTTAAATTTTGTCCAATCAAAACTTACAAAACGTTTTCTAATGGTATTCTTTTTGTTTAAAAATTCATTTGCCAATTCTAATGCCAATCCATCTAATTTGTGTAAGTTATTTTCTATTGTATTAAGTCTATTTTGAAATTGATAAATCAAACGGTTCTTTAACCAAACTTCATAGTCGCCATTAAATCGTGCTGGTGTAAAGGCAGTTTCTTCAAATTCAGATCCTAATGCTACGTGCATTTCTGCAGTACGCTTTGCCAAGGTTTGAATTTTTGTAAATAAGCTTAAACCACTCCAATCAATAATTTGATGTGGTACGTCATTAATTGCTAATCTGTTAAATAATTCTGTTTCTGGCAAGGCATTTATATCAATATTTTTGGTTTCCAGGTTAGAAAAAACCAAATGCAATTCTTTTAGCATATATTCCCAAGCATCTCCTTGATTATCAATCATTTCTTGCATTAATGCAATAGTAATATATTCATTGTCTGAATCTATAACATTAATACTACCTAAATAAGCTGGTGTGTTTTTAAAATCCTTCTTTTCAGATAAAAACCGGCTCATTTCATAATCTGGGTTTTTATCTGAATAAATTCTTCTAAAAAATTTTAATACATATTTTTCATTATAAACAATAGAGGTATTGCTTTGCTCTAGCCCCATAAATCTTGAAGATTTATATTCTTGGTCTAGTAATTTTACGCTTTTATGATATTGAACTTTAGTTTTATCAACAGGTAAGGCTGTTAAAACTCGTTCAAAAACTAACTTTCTGAAAGCTTCAAGGTTTATTGCATCAATAATAAAACCTTCTTGACCTTTGATACTTATTGGTAAAATTCGATCATCATTTGCAAAATTTTTATCTGTGACAAACGCAATTGGCAAAAAATAATGTTGATAAAAAGCTTCCTCAAAATTAACTTCTAAAAGCAAGCCATAATAGACTTCCCCATGTTGTTGTATTCTAAAATATTCTGCAAGTTCAATATATTTTAACTTACTAGCCTTGCCGCCATACCAACGCTGTTTAATAATGTAATCTTCTAAAACATCTGAAAGAAATATTTTAACGAAATTTTTATTCTCCAATAACTGTTCCCAATTTTCTTCAAAATTGTATGGCGTTTGCAATAATGTTTTAGATTCTATTTTTGACATTTTATTTGACGACCTTAAAAATATGAAAAGGCAGTGTTGGATGCAATTCTATATAATTCCATTCATTAGACCAATTATAGCTGCTTTCAGTTATTAAATCCTTGACTTGAATTTGTTGTCCATTTACAATACCAAAATCTTGAAGTGGTAATTGAACCGAGCCTTTTTGAGAATAATACGCGTCTAAACTAATAACGACTAAAATTTCGTTAGTTCTAGCGTTGTTCCATTTATAAAAGGCTAACAAATTATCGTTTTCAATATGACAAAATTTTATATTATTTGTTTGCTGAAGCGCTTCCTGCTCTTTCCTAATGTTATTGATTTTTGTAATAAGTGTTGTAATCTTATTCTCTATAGTCCAATCGTAATGGCAAATCTGAAATTTTTCAGAATTTAAATACTCTTCTCTACCAGGTAGGGCATCACTAATCATGTACTCAAATACAGGACCATAAATCCCAATACTTGAGCTTAAAGTCGCTGCCAATGCATAACGTTGAAGATAAGTAGATTCATTAGCACCTTGCAAATGATATGGATTAATATCTGGAGTATTTGGCCAGAAATTTGGCTGCATATATTCACGAAGTTCTGTCTGTGTGAGCTCGTTCATATATTCTATGAATTCATATTTACTATTGCGCCAAGTAAAATAAGTGTAAGATTGAGTGTAACCTTGTTTTGCTAATTGCTGCATAACTTTAGGTTTTGTAAAAGCCTCGGCTAAAAAAATAATATCAGGATGCTGTTTCTTAACTTCAGAAATTATCCAGTTCCAGAAATAGTATGGCTTTGTATGTGGATTATCTATTCTAAAAACATTAATACCACAGTCTATCCAGTATAGCAGTATATCTAAACACTCTTGCCACAAATTTTTGTAATCTTCACTTTCCCAATAAATTGGCAATATATCTTGATATTTTTTTGGAGGGTTCTCGGCGTATTGAACAGTTCCATCTGGTCTCCATTTAAACCATTTTGGGTGTTCTTTTACCCAAGGATGATCTGGTGCAGCTTGCAACGCGTAATCCATTGCAATTTCAACATTAAGTTCTTTAGCTTTATTAATTAAGCTTTTGAAATCTTCAAGACTACCAAGTTGCGGATGAATGCCTTTATGCCCACCATGTTTTGAACCAATTCCCCAAGTAGAACCAACATCACCTTCATGTGCTGTTGTTGTATTGTTTTTTCCTTTTCTGTTGACTTCTCCAATAGGATGTATAGGTGGGAAATATAAGGTGTCAAAACCCATTTTAGCCACTCTTGGTAATAAACGTTCGCAATCTTTAAATGTACCGTGTTTGCCATCGGTTTCTGAAGATGAGCGTGGAAAAAATTCATACCATGTACTAAATCTGGCTTTTTTCCTATCCACATATACTTGTAATGGTTTTGAAGTATTTGCTAGTTTTTTTTCTGGATATTTAATAAAAATGCTATGTAATTTTTTACTTCCAGCTTCTTTAATAGCCTCATCATAATCTTGATCTGCTATAAAAATGTGCTGAAGATGTTCTAAATACTCCTTTTCTGAAGTTGAAGCTTTTTTTGAGGTTGTTTTAAGAAAACTAACGCCTTCCAATAATTCAGAAGTTACTTTTTGCCCATCAGCAATCTTACGTTCTATACCATGTTGCCAATTCAATGCATAATCTACCCAGCCTTCAATTTTATAGGTATAAAATCCTTGCTTTTTTACTGTGAAAGAAGCTTTCCATTCATCATTATTAACCAAATGCATTCTAGTTTCATTCCACTTCTTTTCATTTTCATGCTTGTACCAAACTGAAGCTGCAATAACATCATGGCCATCAACCAAGACATGAGCATCAATATTAACGATCTCATCTACTACCCTTTTAATAAAAAACTCACCACAATTAATTTGTGGCGATACATAATCAATTACAACTCGCTTCTGGTTTTGCATTTTTGAAAAAATAAGCTTTTAAAAATTCTAATTTAATAATTTTATCTACAATAAAAATGAAATACTTGTATTAATGGTAGAAATATGTCATTAAATCGATTTCGTAATGAAAGTAAATGTTCTACGACCAACTTAAAAATCAAAAAATACTACTTTTTAAAATGAAAAAAATCGGCTTGATTTTGCTTTTAGGTTTATTTATAGGATGCAATAGTTCTGCTCAAAAAAAACAAAATTCAGATAAATATAAAATTTCAAAAACTGATGCTGAATGGAGAGCAGAATTGACAGATTTACAATACTACGTTATGCGTAAAGAAGGAACTGAACCTGCTTTTTCCAGTCCTTTGGATAAAAATTTTGAAAAGGGTATTTATGTCTGTGCTGCTTGTGAAACTCCTTTATTTAAAAGCGAAAATAAATTTAACTCTGGTACTGGTTGGCCAAGTTTTGATCAAGAAATAAAAGGTAATGTTGCATATTCTTCTGGCGGAAATTCATATTTTGGCATAGAAGAACATTGTGCTATCTGTGGCGGACATTTAGGCCATGTTTTTAATGATGGCCCAAGAGAAACTACAGGTAATAGACATTGTATAAATGGTGTTGCACTAAAATTTATTCCAGAAGATGAATAGCTATCTTAACAGTGTTATTAATAGATTTGAGACTTACAAAACATTAGGTGAAAAAACATTCAAACAACTTACATTCGAGGAAATGCAATGGCAGAGTGATGAAGATTCAAACAGCATTTCAATAATTGTTAAGCATATTGTAGGTAATATGTTGAGTCGCTGGACAAACTTTTTAACAGAAGATGGCGAAAAAGAATGGCGCCACAGAGATCAAGAATTTATTGACACCTACACTACAAATGAGGAAATGATGGCTTCATGGGAAAGTGGCTGGAATGTTTTATTTAATGCTATAAAGCCATTGACAGTAGATGATTTGGAGCGTAAAGTTTATATCAGAGATGAAGAACATTCTGTCATAGATGCAATTAATAGACAACTAGCTCATTATGCATATCATATTGGTCAAATTGTTTTTATTGGCAAGCTTATAAAAGGTGATAGTTGGAAATCTCTCTCAATTCCAAAAGGAAAATCTTCTGAATTTAATGCCGGAAAATTTAAAAACTAAATAATTTATAGATGATTTATAAATTGTTTGTTCCTTTTTTTATAAGGTCTAATTATTAACCGTGCTTCTCTATCAAAGCGAATATAATTATATACCCAATTTACAAACACTACAACTCTATTTCTAAATCCGATTAAAAAAAATAGGTGTACAAACATCCAAACGAACCAGGCAAAGACACCTTGAAATCTTATATTTTTTAAATCTACAACAGCCTTGTTTCTACCAATTGTTGCCATTGAACCCTTATCTTTATATTCAAAAGGCTTCAATGGTTCGTTTTCAAGCAACCTAACTAAATTATCACCTAACTGTTGTCCTTGCTGAATAGCTGGTTGAGCCATCATTGGGTAACCTCTTGGGAATTCTTCGCTTTCCATACATGCCACATCTCCAACGGCAAAAATATTGTCTATACCTTTAACTTGAGAGAATTCATTTACAATAATTCGGTTTCCTTTGGCCAAGAACTCTTTAGCTTCTACACCTTTTATAGTTGCTCCTTTTACTCCAGCCGCCCAAACCAAAGTAGCTGTTTCGAAAGTGATTTCTTTATCTGTAGTTGCAGTTTTACCATCATAACCAGTGACACACACATTTTTCCACACATTAACACCCAATTTCTCCAAAAATCCTTCTGCTTTTTCAGATGCCTGAATGGTCATTTCTTTTAAAACCCTATCTCCAGATTGCACCAAATTAATTTGAGCCATACGTGTATCTAGATCAGGGTAATCTTTTGGCAAAATACCTTTTTTAATTTCTGCTAATGCTCCCGCAAGCTCAACTCCTGTTGGTCCTGCTCCGACGATAACAAAATTCATTAGGGCTAAACGCTCATTTAAATCAGAGGTTAGAAGTGCTTCTTCAAAATTTTCTAGAATTAAACTTCTTAAATTCAGTGATTGGGGAATAGTTTTCATAACCATACTATTCTCTTCAATAGTCTTATTGCCAAAAAAGTTAGTTTCCGATCCTGTTGCCAGCACCAAATAATCATACTTTATTTTGCCAATATTGGTTATTAATTTTCGCTTTTCTGTATTAATTTCCAATACATTAGCTAACCGAAAAGAACAATTGGAAAAATCTTTTAAAATTTTCCTTATAGGATAGGCAATTGAGTCTGGCTCAAGTCCTCCAGTAGAGACTTGATAAAGTAAGGGTTGAAATGTATGATAATTATGTTTATCTAATAGAACAACTTGAACATCGTGTTTAGATAATTTTTTTGCTAAAGAAATTCCAGCAAACCCTCCACCTATAATTACAACACGTGGACAACTTAATCGAGGTATATTCATAAACGATTACTTTCAGTACAAAGGTAGCTAAAAGATATATTTTTTTGTTGCCAAAATACATATTTCAAATAAGGTTTCGTAAATTCGTAGCTTCAAAATAAGATTAAAGAATTCACTATGAGTAAATACGATATTATTGTTCTTGGAAGTGGTCCTGGAGGCTATGTAACAGCAATTAGAGCATCACAATTAGGTTTTAAAACAGCTGTAGTAGAAAAAGAAAGTCTTGGTGGTGTTTGTTTAAATTGGGGTTGTATTCCAACTAAAGCTTTATTAAAGTCTGCACAAGTTTTTGAATATTTGAAACATGCAGAAGATTACGGCTTGTCTGTAAAAGAAGCCGATAAAGATTTTGATGCAGTAATAAAACGAAGTCGTGGTGTTGCTGAAGGCATGAGTAAAGGTGTTCAGTTTTTAATGAAAAAAAATAAAATCGATGTTATTGAAGGTTTTGGAAAGCTAAAACCTGGAAAAAAAATAGACGTTGATGGCAAAGAATATTCAGCAGACCACATTATCATTGCAACAGGTGCTCGATCGCGTGAATTACCGAGTTTGCCTCAAGATGGTAAAAAAGTCATAGGTTATAGAGAAGCTATGAGTTTATCTGAACAACCTAAGAAAATGATTGTTGTAGGTTCTGGTGCCATTGGTGTTGAGTTTGCTTATTTCTATAATTCTATTGGAACTGAAGTTACCATTGTTGAATTTTTACCAAATGTTGTTCCTGTTGAAGACGAAGAAGTTTCAAAACAGTTAGAGCGTTCTTTTAAAAAGAGTGGTATTAATATTATGACATCTTCTGAAGTTACGAGTGTTGACACTTCTGGAAAAGGTGTTAAGGCTACTGTAAAAACATCTAAAGGAGAAGAGGTGCTTGAAGCTGATGTTATTCTTTCTGCTGTTGGAATAAAAACGAATATTGAAAATATTGGATTAGAAGATGTTGGCATTGCTGTAGATAGAGATAAAATTTTGGTCAATGATTATTATCAAACTAACATTCCTGGTTATTATGCTATTGGAGATGTAACGCCTGGTCAGGCTTTAGCACATGTTGCATCTGCTGAAGGCATCCTTTGTGTTGAAAAAATTCAAGGCATGCATGTTGAGCCTATTGATTATGGTAACATACCAGGTTGTACTTATTGCACTCCAGAAATTGCTAGTGTTGGTCTAACTGAAAAGCAAGCTAAAGAAAAAGGTTTCGATATTAAAGTTGGTAAATTTCCATTTTCGGCATCTGGTAAGGCAAGTGCTGGTGGACATAAAGACGGATTTGTAAAAGTAATCTTTGATGCAAAATATGGTGAATGGCTTGGATGCCATATGATTGGTACAGGTGTTACTGATATGATTGCTGAAGCTGTTTTAGGTAGAAAGTTAGAAACAACTGGTCATGAGGTTTTAAAAACCGTGCATCCTCATCCTACTATGAGTGAGGCAGTTATGGAAGCAGTTGCAGATGCTTATGACGAAGTAATTCACCTTTAATTTAAAATATAAAGAGTAAAAGCCGATTCAGAAATGGGTCGTCTTTTTTAATGCAAAAAACTTTGTATAGCGAGTTCATAGCTTTGCAAACCAAAACCTACTATAATACCTTTTGCGTTTGGTGAGATATAAGACACATGCCTAAAATCTTCTCGGTCAAAAGTATTTGAAATATGGACTTCAACAACTGGTGTTCCTATAGCTTTTAATGCATCACCAATACCTACAGAAGTATGTGTATAAGCAGCTGCATTAAGAATAATACCTTCATATGAAAAACCTACCTCATGCAATTTATCAATAATTTCACCCTCAATATTAGATTGATAGTAATCAATATCAACATTTGAATATTTATTTTTTATCTCATCTAAAAATTCAGTAAAGGTTAAACTACCATAAATAGCAGGTTCTCGCTTGCCTAACAAATTTAGATTTGGACCATTAATGATGATGAGTTTTTTCATAAGGTAAATGTATTAAAAATATAGGCATAAAAAAAAGAGGCAAATTGCCTCTTTTTTAGATATTTAAACTTTTACAATGCAAACTCAAGCCCTAATGTAATTACATCCAAAGAGCCTCCATCCAGACTAACTCCACGATAAGCAGCGACAAGATCTAAAGATTCACTCAAAGCATATTGCATTCTTGGAGCATAATAAAAACCTCCATCATTCCCACTGGGACTAATACCAATTGAATATCCCAAATCAGCACCTAATACAAATTTTTCTGATACATTATATCTTGCTGCTCCTGAAATTGGTATAAATGAAGCATCATCAATATCGATACTTATTCCTGGTGAAAGATTTACAGATTCACCAAAATTATGTGAGTAGCCAGTTGCTATACCAGCTCCAAAATCTTCTGAAACTTCCCATATAAAATTAACATCCAAAGTTATATTAAAAGAATAGCCATCAGATGCGTCTCCAATAGGCAACCCTACATTAGCTCCAACTTTAAAGCCTTGAGCTTGAGCTGTCATAAATGAAAGCAAAAATAATACAATGATTAAGCTTAATTTTTTGATGTGTTATAATTTTAGTTGATTAAAGTATCTAAAATTATAGATTAAAAAGTTTCATTTTGAAGACATATAATTATTTATTAACCAAATAGTTAACAATAATTAAAATTTAAAACCAACATAAAACTGAAACACACCATTGTGGTTTTTAAAACTTTCTGAACCAGAAAAATCGTTGATATCAGCAAAGCCCAAATTATATCTGGCACCTAAAACATAGCCACTATCAAAATCGTAGCTTATCCCAAAACTAGCACCATAATCAATATTCTTAATATCATCTTTAATGTCATCAACTCCAGAGTCTCCAGAAGATTCATAATCATCTTTTGCAGAGATTAAAATACCCGCTTGTGGTCCAGCCTCAATAGCGAAATTTTCGCCTAAATTAAATTTTGCCATCACAGGAACATTAATATAGTCTAGTTTAAATGTACCATCGTAACCATCACTTTCAGAATACTTTGCACCTTGTTGTGAGTATAATAATTCGGGTTGTATCGCTACAACCTCATCAAAACAGAATTCGGCAAAACCACCAAACTGAAACCCAATTCTTGGATCCAAATTATCTGTATCATCACCTCTAATTGTTGAAGCATTCAATCCAGCTTTCAGTCCATAACTATGACAACCGCAACTTGTTAAAATGAAAAATGGTAGAAGAAGTAGAAATAAAACTATTTTTCTCATAACATATTAGTATTAAGTAGGTTAATAAGATTAAAAGTAATATTAAATAAGGTAAAAACCAAAAATTAATAGGATAAAGCTTTTGGTTTCCTTAAAATCACTACTATTATAGAACTTTAAACGATTTATTATATTTTTACTTAAATGAAATGGCAACAAGCACTTAAAGACTATCAATTATTTTTAAAAATAGAGCGTGGCCTATCTCAAAATACTATTAATAATTATGCTTTGGATGTATTTAAACTTATAAATTATCTCGAGTCCAAATCCATTTCAAAATCTCCAATTACCATTACTTCAGAAATTATTCAGCAATTCGTTTATGAACTTTCTAAAGAAGTAAATACAAGATCTCAATCCCGTATTATTTCAGGGTTGAAAAGTTTCTTTAATTATTTAGTTTTTGAGGATTATATAAATACTAATCCTTTAGATCTCATTGAATCTCCAAAAATTGGAAGAAAGCTGCCTGACACATTAAGCGAAGAAGAAATTAATAATTTAATTGGAGCAATTGATTTAAGCAAACCTGAAGGAGAACGCAATCGTGCCATACTTGAAACGTTATATGGTTGTGGTCTTCGTGTTAGTGAATTAATCAACTTACAAATTTCAGATTTGTTCTTTGACGAAGGCTTCATTAAAGTTACAGGTAAAGGCGATAAGCAACGCTTTGTTCCTATTGTAGGCACAACTCAGAAGTTTATAAACATTTATAAAAACCAGATTAGACATCATCTTACAATACAAAAAGGACATGAAGATTTTTTGTTTTTAAACCGAAGAGGAAAGCAATTGACTAGAGCCATGATTTTTACAATTATAAAACAGCTTGCTGAAAAAGTTGGTTTAAAAAAGAATATTTCACCGCATACTTTTAGACATTCTTTTGCCACACATCTACTTCAAAACAATGCTGACTTACGTTCTATACAATTGATGCTAGGACATGAAAGCATAACAACAACCGAAATTTATGTA
The DNA here is from genome assembly GCF_040117515.1 of Gilvirhabdus luticola. Lineage (NCBI taxonomy): Bacteria > Pseudomonadati > Bacteroidota > Flavobacteriia > Flavobacteriales > Flavobacteriaceae > Gilvirhabdus > Gilvirhabdus luticola. The sequence goes on along the minus strand of NZ_JBEEEN010000010.1, from coordinate 67,660 downwards.
CACATGGACAAAAGCCATTTAACCGAAGTAGTAAATAAGTTTCATCCCAGAAGGTAAAAAAGTATCCCATAAAATTTATCGGATGCTTAATTTTTATAAGTTTTTAAATCTTATTTAGCAATATTTATTGCTCTTGTTTCTCTAATTACAGTAATTTTTACCTGTCCTGGATAAGTCATATCTGTTTGAATTTTTTGAGAAATGTTAAACGATAAATCTGCAGCGGTTTGGTCATCTACTTTTTCGCTTTCTACAATAACTCTTAATTCACGACCTGCCTGAATTGCATACGCCTTTTTAACACCATTAAAGCCAAATGCTATATCTTCCATATCCTTTAGTCTTTGAATGTAACTATCTAATACTTGGCGCCTTGCTCCTGGCCTTGCCCCTGAAATAGCATCACAAACTTGAATAATTGGAGATAATAAAAATTTCATTTCTATTTCGTCATGATGTGCTCCAATTGCATTACAAACCTCTTCTTTTTCGTTAAACTTTTCAGCCCATTGCATTCCTAAAATAGCATGCGGTGTTTCCATATCTGTTTCGGCATCTGGTACTTTCCCTATATCATGAAGTAAGCCTGCACGCTTTGCCAATTTAGGGTTCAAGCCTAATTCTGCAGCCATAACACCACATAGTTTAGCTACTTCTCTCGAATGTTGTAAAAGATTTTGGCCATAAGAAGAACGATACTTCATTCTTCCAACCATTTTTATGAGTTCTGGATGTAAATTATGAATACCTAAATCAATAATGGTACGCTTACCAACTTCAATGATTTCTTGATCAATTTGTTTTTTCGTTTTCTTTACAATTTCCTCAATACGCGCTGGGTGAATTCTACCATCAGTTACTAATTTATGTAAAGAAAGCCTTGCTATTTCGCGACGAACAGAATCAAAGCAGGAAAGAATAATGGCTTCAGGAGTGTCGTCAACAATAATTTCTACTCCAGTGGCAGCTTCTATAGCTCTGATATTTCTTCCTTCTCTACCAATAATTCTACCTTTAACATCATCAGATTCTATGTTGAAAACAGACACACAATTATCAATGGCTTCTTCAGTACCAACGCGCTGAATGGTGTTAATGATTATTTTTTTAGCTTCTTGCTCAACAGTAAGCTTCGCCTCTTCTAGTGAGCTTTGAATGTAAGCCATAGCTTCATTTTTAGCTTCTCCTTTTAAAGATTCTACCAATTGTGCTTTGGCTTCCTCTGCCGAAAGACTCGATATGACTTCAAGCTGCTGCACTTGACTTTTATGTAATTTATCAAGTTCATCTTGCTTTTTATTAAGCACATCTAATCTGTGATTGTAGTCTTTGATTTTACTTTCAGCAATGTCATTATTCTTTTTATGTTTAGCTAACTCGCTAGAAACTTGCGATTCTTTATCACGTATTCTTTTTTCGGCTTCAGCCATTTTTCTATCGCGGGCCAAGATAACTTTTTCATGTTCTGCCTTTAACTCAATAAACTTTTCTTTGGCTTGAAGTATTTTATCTTTTTTTATAGATTCTCCTTCAATATTGGCTTCTTTTATTATTGATACTGCATTTTTCTTTGCAGCTTTAATAAGTTTAGAAGCATTATTTTTTTCAATTACTTTGGCAATTATATATCCTATAATTACTCCTATAATTATTCCTCCTACGCTTAATATAATTGGGTCATTCATGTTTAATAGTTAGTTTATATATAAAAAAAAGCCTACACCAGTATAAAATTTTGTATAAACTCCTTAAAAACAAGTTTAGGGCTAACAAACTGATCAAGTATCTGTTCTAGACAGCTCGCTTTTACAGTTTAAACTCACCCTTTTTAAAGAATTAACGTTGAGTTTATCAAAAAAAATAACCAATGTAGGCAGTACCTTATGTATTTTAAAGAACGTTAAGAGTTAAGATAAGATTGTAATAATTCGTTAATATCATTGAGCTTTGTTTCTACATGCTCATTAACATTTTGCTTATCTATTGTTTTTTGTTCTACTTGAGATGCAAATTGTAATGCACACATGGCCAGTACATCTTGCTTATCTCTAACAGAATAACTTTGCTCAAATTGTTTAATCATAGCTTCAATGTTTTTAGCTGCTTTTCTTAATCCTTCTTCTTGACTTGCTTCAATAGTTAAAGGATAAACTCTATTAGCTATTGATAGCTTTATTTTAAGCTTTTCTGACATTGAATACTCTGTAACATTATTCAGAAAGTTGCGATATGCAATGATCTATATCTCTGATTAATGTGTTTATTTTAAGCTTTGTTTCTCTTTTATTATCGTCACTGCCCAATATTGCCTTCGCCATTTTGAGTGCTTCATATTTTTCTTCCCAAGATTCCATTTGCTTATCTTGTTCTTGAAGTTTCATTTCAGATTCTTGTAATGCCTCTTTTAGTTTAGTGTTAGCTTGCTTTAAGCTTTCTAGTTTGTGTAATACTTTACTAATTTTATTCTCAAGAGAATCAACAATATCTTCAATATTACTCATTTACGAAATTCAATACTTTCCTTACAAAGTTAACATACCTTGTTATAAATAACAATTGTTTTTACATAAATTTATTATTTACATGGACTATGTTAAACAATAATCTTATGTTTTTTACGCTTTTGGATATTACCAGCAAATTAATAAATTAGCAACAACAACTATTTTATGCGATTAATCCTATTCCTGTTTTTTTTAGCCCCTTTTTTGATAGGCGCACAAAATGTTTACCCTCAAGACTATTTTCAAAACCCTTTGGATGGTACTTTAGTGCTTGCTGGTACTTTTGCAGAATTAAGACCTAATCATTTTCATTCTGGTTTGGATATAAAAACCCAACAGCGCGTTGGGCTCAATGTTTATGTTTGTGCAGATGGTTATGTAAGCAGAATAAAGGTTTCGCATTTTGGGTATGGTAAAGCACTTTATGTTACACACCCAAATGGATACACAACAGTATATTGCCATTTACAAAAGTTTGCTCCAGAAATTGAAGCTTATGTAAAAAAGCAACAGTATGAAAAAGAGTCTTACGAGATTGAATTGTTTCCTAATATTCAAGATTTATTATTAGAAAAAGGAGAAGTTATAGCATATAGTGGGAATTCCGGTGGTTCTACGGCTCCTCATCTACATTTTGAAATAAGAGATAAGGCCGAAAGACCAATAAACCCTATGTTGTTTGGGATTGACATTCAAGACACAACTAGACCTGTTATTTCTTCTGCTTATGTTTATCCTGCAAACGATAGCTCTTATGTTAATAATTCCAGTCAAAAACAAAAACTCCGACTAATACCTTTAGCTAATGGTGATTATTCTATAGAAAATATTGAAGCTTATGGCAAAATTGGTTTTGGAATAGTTACTAATGACCGGCAAGATTTAGCTTCTAATAAAAATGGTGTTTCTAAAATACAATCGTTTTATAATGGTAATCAGAATTTTGAAATAGATTTTTCTGTATTTTCATTTTCAGAGACAAAACATTTAAATCGTTTAATTGACTATGCAGAATATAAAACGAATAAAAAACGTATACAAAAATTGTTTATAGAAGCAAATAACCCACTTTCGATGTACAAAAATGTTGAAAACAATGGTTTTATTACTGTAGAAGATAGTACCAATACGGTTTATAAAGTAAGAGTAAAGGATTATAAAAATAATGATGCATGGTTGACTGTGACAATTACAGGACTTAAAGATCAAGATGTAAAACCATATAAAAAATTGACAACACCTTACTATATATATCATGATCAGGCTATTACTTTACAGGAAGAAAATGTGACAGTTGAATTATTTAAAGACACTTTTTATGATAACTTCTATTTAGATTTTAATGTTCATAATGACACATTAACATTGGGTGAAGATGTTATTCCTTTAAAAAAATCTTTCGCTATTAATTATGACATTAGTAATTATGCTGAAGAAGACAAAAACAAACTATATATTGCAGAACTTGTGGGTTATTATAAGTATCCTTCTTACTCAAAGACGAAAAGAGAAGGTGACAAACTTTCAACATTGACCAAATATTTAGGCACTTATGCATTGACTTTAGATACAATTGCTCCAACCATCAGACCAATTAATTTTCAGACTAAAAAATGGTTAAGTAAGTATAGGTTTTTAAAAGTTAAAATTGATGACAAGCTTTCAGGCATTTCAAATTATAGAGCAACCGTTAACGGAAAATGGATTTTGATGGAGTACGATTACAAAACAAAAACATTAACTCACGACTTTAATGATGGCATCATCACAGATACAGAGAATAATTTAAAGATAATTGTTACTGATAATGTTGGAAATAATTCTACATTTGAAGCAGTGTTTTACAGAAAATAGATTTTTACGTTGAAGAATACATTTTTGTCTCTTGCCTTATTGCTTTTCATTTTACCATTTGTAGGTAATTCTCAAACAGCAACCTTAAAAGGTGTTATTCTTGATGAAAACAACAATCCAATTGAAGGAATTAATATCAAAGCTGACAATTCGGGAACACAAACGAATAGTAACGGTTTTTATTTATTAAAAATTCCTTCAAATCAGGATGTTACTGTAGAGTTTACACATCTATCACATAAAAAACTTACAGCAACATTCAATCTTAAAAATGGTGAAGAACTAGAATTCAATCCTGTTATGAATACATCTGTTGAGCAGATATCAACAGTTGTTATTTCAGGCAATAAACGTAAGGATGTTGAAGGCATAGTAACTCTTGAGCCTGCAACCATAAGAAAAATCCCAGGAGCTAATGCAGGTGTAGAAAATTTGTTGTTGACGCTTCCTGGCGTGAGCAATAACAACGAATTAAGCACACAATATTCCGTACGAGGTGGTAATTACGACGAAAACCTTGTTTATGTAAACGACATAGAAGTTTATAGGCCTTTTTTGGTGCGTTCTGGTCAGCAAGAAGGATTAAGTTTTGTAAATACGGATTTAGTACAGAATGTTGAGTTTTCGGCAGGCGGATTTCAAGCCAAATATGGAGATAAGTTATCTTCTGTTTTGGATATTACTTATAGAGTTCCTTATGAATTTAGTATTGATGCAGATTTGAGTTTACTTGGTGCAAGTGTAGCTGTTGATGCTATTAGCAAAGATTCTAAACTAACCGGTATTGTTGGTTTAAGATATAGGGATAATAGTTTATTGGTAAATGCCAAAGAAACCGAAACCAACTACGACCCAATATTTGCAGATGTACAAACTTACTTGACCTATAAGTTTACAGATAAGTTTCATTTAAGCTTTTTAGGTAATGCTTCAGTAAATAAATACAACTATGCACCGCAAACTCGTCAAACCAATTTCGGAACTTTAGAGAATCCTTTAGCACTATTGGTGTTTTACGAAGGTGAAGAGAAAGACAAATATCAAACTGTTTTTGGCGCTTTAAATGGTACTTATTTTGCTAATGATAATCTGACTTTAAAATTGATAGCTTCCACTTATCATACCACAGAAGAAGAATATTTTGATATTCTCGCACAATACAGACTTGGAGAAGTCAATTCCAGTATTGGTGATGAAGATTTGGGTGAAGTAGAATTTAGCGAAGGTATTGGTGGTCAGCTAAATCATGGAAGAAATGACCTAGATGCTTTGATTACCAATATACAACATAAAGGAAATTATATAGTTGATGACCATAATTTTGAATGGTCTGTAAAATATACTCATGAAGATATTCGAGACAGAATTGTAGAATGGGAAGTTATAGATTCTGCTGGATTCTCAATCAATCCACCAAATCTGGATTTTTTCAATGAGCAACCTTATCAACCCTACGAAGGTCCATTGGTCGCCTATCAAAATGTTAGAGCTACAAACAAAACTCAAATCGATAGGATTCAAGGTTATTTGCAATGGAGTAAACGCTCAATACTTGGCACAAGTGATGTTTGGTATAATGTTGGTTTAAGAGCTCACAATTGGAAGGTACAAGGAGATGGCATAGAAAGTACTTCACAAACTGTTTTTAGCCCTAGAGCGCAATTTGCAATCAAGCCAGTTTGGTTAACAGATATGTTGTTTAGAATAAGTGGTGGTTTGTATTACCAACCTCCATTTTACAAAGAACTTCGAGATTCATCAGGAACTGTAAATCCTGATGTCAAAGCTCAAAAATCATTTCATGTTGTATTAGGCAATGACTATAGTTTTAAAATGTGGGACAGACCATTTAAGCTCACTACTGAAGCCTATTATAAAAAGATGACAGATGTCAACCCATACACATTGGAGAATGTTAGGATTCGGTATCGTGCCGATAATAGTGCCACAGCCTATGCTTATGGTTTGGATATGCGGTTAAATGGTGAGTTTGTTCCTGGAACAGAATCTTGGTTTAGTTTCGGTTATTTAAAGACCGAAGAAAACATAGATAACAGAGGAGACATACCAAGACCAACAGACCAACGCTTAAAATTTGCTGCCTTGTTTCAGGATTATGTACCAAACATTCCTAAAATGAAAATGTATCTTAATTTGGTTTATAACACAGGTTTACCTGGTGGCTCTCCAAGCTATGCAGATCCTTACGAATATCAAAACAGATTGCCTGATTACAAACGGGCAGATTTAGGTTTACAATACGTTATTGTAGACGATAAAGATAATTTTAACAGTGGTTGGAAAAAACCGTTTAAATATCTGTCTTTGGGTTTCGAGATCTTTAATGTTTTTGATGTACAAAACTCCATTACCAATACTTGGGTAAGAGATGTGTATAGTAAACGCCAATATGCCATACCCAATTACTTAACACCTCGTGTATTCAATGTTAGGGCAACAATGAAGTTTTAGAAATTAAAGTACTACATTATTTAATAATTGATAACTGCAAACTTCATTTCTTTTAATATCTTGATGACAAATTCAAAAAATGTTACAGCCATTCATGTAACGAATTCATATTATAAAGAACTTATAATTGAAATAAAAACAAAAAATATATGAAAAAAGAGAACAAATTAGTTTTTGGAATAGCTATTGGAGTTGCCATTGGGAGTGCAATTGGAGTAGTGACAAACAAACTAGATTTGTGGCTTCCTTTAGGAATTGCAATAGGTGCTGGAATCGGATTTTCTTTAAATAAAAAAAATCAAAATAACGATAATCCAAAGTGAATTGTGGTTTTGTAAAGTCAAATTTTTCTCATGGAATTTTCTAATCCATTTAGTATCTTGTTTTGGCAATGAAAAGCCATAAAAAACTAGAAAATCCTATTTGGAATTCCCTTTCTGAAACTCATAAGCAGTATGCTTTAGATTTTGGAAACATAAAGTTTTATCATCCAGATTATTCTCCTTTTGGTGCTCTCCAGCATGACACAAATGATGTTGAAGCCATAACAGAATATTCAAAACTTTTAGGGAATTTTTTAATTGTTGGTCATAAACCGAAACTACCATCTAACGTTGTTTTGAAAAGTGAATTAATTGGTTTACAAATGATTCTTGAGCAAAACATTGAACTAAACATCAAGGAATCTATTCGCAAGTTGAATGAATCTCATTTACATGAAGTTATTCAATTAGTAAAATTGGTTTATCCAGAATATTTTAAAAAGAAAACCTTTTTTATGGGCAATTATTACGGCATTTTTATTAACCAAAAGCTTGTTGCAATTACTGGAGAACGTATGCAAATGGATGATTATATTGAGGTGAGTGCTGTTATTACTCATCCAGAACATACAGGAAAAGGTTATGCAAAACAGTTAATAAAACATACTGTAGATCACATTTTTAATCGGAATAAAATACCTATACTTCATGTTGCAGAGTCAAATGTTGGGCCTATAAATTTGTATAAAACTTTAGGTTTTATAACTAGACGTAAAATGAGTTTCTGGAATATTTCTAGAAACTTATGAATTATGCTGTTCTTATGATTTTTATCATATTCCATTAAATTCAATATCCTTAATTTCATTGCAATATAAATTGTGAAAACACAAACGCTTTATACAATGAAAACATATACTAAAAATTTACACTGGGTTAGATATATTTTAGGGCTATTTCTAATTGTTTACGCATTGAACAAATTTTTTCATTTTATTCCATCTACCTATGGTCAAATGACAGAAAGAGCACAAGATTTTCTTGATTCAACTGCTTTTTTATTGCCATATCTTTATATTTTTGAAATACTCTTGGGTGTTTTCCTTTTACTAAATAAATGGGTAGCATTTCTTTATATTGTTTTGTTTCCTTTAACTATTTCATTTCTTATTTTTACATTTTTTAATTACGATTTAGGTGATATGTGGCCTGCTCTTATTGTAGCTGTTTTAAATATCATTTTATTATTTTCAGAGAGAGAAAAATATAAGCCTTTGTTTAATTAATGTTAGTACTAAAACGAACAAATTCAGAACATCCAGATTTTATAAATCTTGTAAAATTGCTTGATGCTTATCTTTGTATTGTTGATGGTGAAGATCATGCGTTCTATTCGCAATATAATAAAATAGATCTTTTGAATCATGTTGTGGTTGCCTATTCAAATGACTTACCCGTAGGTTGTGGTTCTTTTAAACAGTTTAATAAAGAGACTGTTGAAATTAAGCGTATGTATGTAGTTCCGGATTTTAGAGAAAAAGGAGTCGCCAAAAAAATATTAACAGAATTAGAACTTTGGGCAAAAGAATTAAATACCAAAAAATGTGTACTTGAAACAGGTAAAAGACAAGTTGAAGCTGTTTCTTTCTACAAAAAAAATAAATATAGTTTAATTCCTAATTTCGGACCATACATTGATGTAGATAACAGCCTGTGTTTTGTGAAAGAGCTATAATTAGTTAACTTCGACTACAGCACTATTATTAGTATTAAAAACATAGGTAATCAACCACATAAGTGTAAAGGTTGGAATAAAGTCTAGTCCTGGTAAAAATTCTTCAATAAATGTAATAATTCCAGCAATTTTACCTTTGTTGCCTTTGTACATTTTTGTCATAATATAGGCAGATGTTGGTGCCCAGACCAGATCAATAAACGGAACAAAACCAATAGCATCAAACAATAAGCTTAATGCTAGTTTTTTGTTTTTAGACATATTGTCAAATTTCATAATAAATTGTTTTATAATATAATAACAAGAAATGTACCAAAATATTATGAAAATTTGTTGCTAATTAATTTTAGAAACTCGTTTCGCGTTTCTATCTTTTCAAATTGGCCTCTAAATCCAGAAGTGGTAGTTACAGAATTTTGCTTTTGCACACCTCTCATCATCATACACATGTGGGAAGCTTCAATCACTACAGCAACACCTTGAGGTCTTAATGTATCGTTTATACAATCTAAAATTTGTTCCGTTAATCGTTCCTGCACTTGAAGCCTACGAGCAAAAATATCAACAATTCTGGGAATTTTGCTCAAGCCTACAATATGCCCATTCGGTATATATGCAATATGTGCTTTGCCAAAAAATGGCAAAATATGGTGTTCACAAAGTGAATATAATTCAATGTCTTTAACAATAACCATCTCGTCATAAGACTCTTCAAACATGGCACTTTTTAGTATTTCTGCTGGATCTTGTTTATAGCCTTGGGTTAAAAATTGCATGGCTTTGGCAGCGCGTTCTGGAGTTTTCTTAAGTCCTTCACGCGATGAATCTTCTCCCAATTCAGAAATAAGACTTTTATATTGCTCTTTCGCATTATCACTAACTTTAATGTTATATTCTTCAAAAGGTCTGTTTGACATATTATTTAAATTTTAGAATTGTTAATGTAAGAAAATATTTAGTTAAAGTAAATGTTAAAAACTTACTAAAATATTCTTTTTTAACTTTTTGTTAGCATGATAGCTGTTAAGGTAAAGTTAGATTTGTTTTGTAAAGTGTAATGGTTATTTGAAAAATGCCTCTTTACAACAGCACCAATCAACTAACAAGCGATGAAACGTTTTTCTTGCGTTATTTTTATTTTATTTTTTTTAGCTAATTCAACAGCGCAAGAAAAAAAAGTCCTTAACATTAAAAAGACAGAAATTCCCCCAAAAATTGATGGTGTTTTAGATGATGACGCTTGGGAAAATGCTCAAATAGGTAACGATTTTGTCCAGTTCAGACCGGATATGGGAATTGCAGAGCGACCTCATCAAAAAAGTCAAATACAGATGACCTATAATGATGATGCTGTTTTTATTGCCGCTTACCTTCATGACAATCCTAAAGAAATAAGACAACAATTTACAAGTCGAGATAATTTTGGGCAGTCTGATTTTTTTGCTGTTATAGTAAACCCAAATAACGATGGGCAAAATGATACGGAGTTTTTTGTGTTTAGTACAGGAGCTCAAGCAGATGCGGTAGTTTCTTCTAGCTCAAATGAAGACTTTGGATGGAATGCTGTTTGGGTTAGTGCTGTAAAAATTGTTGATGACGGGTGGATAGTAGAAATAAAAATTCCGTATTCTGCTTTACGGTTCTCCAATAAGGAAGTTCAAACTTGGGGCATAAATTTTCACCGCCATTTTAGAAAGACCAGAGAACAATACTCATGGAATCCTATAGACCCAACAACAGGCTATGGTGGTCTTTATCATGGCGAAATTACTGGGATAGAAAATATAGAACCTCCTACAAGATTGAGTCTTTATCCTTATTCTTCTGCTCACTTTGAAACCTATGATGGGGAAACCACAGATGAATTTAATTTAGGTTTAGATCTAAAATATGGAATTAGTGAAAATTTCACTCTAGATGCTACTTTAATTCCAGATTTTAGCCAAGCTGGTTTTGATGATGTAGAGCTAAACCTTGGTCCATTTGAACAGCAATTTGAGGAACAGCGACAATTTTTTAAAGAAGGAGTTGACTTGTTCAATAAAGGGAACCTATTTTATTCCAGGCGAATAGGCAATAATCCCGTAAATTATGATAATGTAGTTGATACCCTTGGTGAAAATGAAGAAATCACAAATCCTGATGACAAAATCAAGACCATTAATGCTATTAAAGTTTCGGGACGTTCAAAAAATGGATTGGGTATTGGTATTCTCAACGCTATAACAGAAGAATCTTTTGCCAAAATAACGGACACTATTACTGGAGAGAAAAGAAAAGTTATTGTGGAACCTTTAGCAAATTATAGTGTTTTGGTTCTGGATCAGCAATTTAATAAAAATTCTTCGGTTAGTTTGGTGAATACCAATGTCTCTAGAGAAGGTCATTATAGAGATGCCAATGTAACGGGGTTACTCACAAGATTAAATAACAATAAAAATACTTATGGTATTGAAGCCGAGGTAAAAGGCAGTTTTTTGAACCTGCAAGAGGGCAATAAAAATGGGTACAGTTCTCGCTTTGAAATAGGAAAAATAAGTGGCAATTATCAATATAGTATCATACATAGATTGGCTGATGACAAATACGATATAAATGATTTAGGTATTCAGTTTCGAAATAATTATAACGATATTCACACTCGATTTTCTTATAGAATATTTAAGCCAACGGAGAAATTCAACAATCAAACTTTTAGTGCCTGGGCAAACTACCATAGATTGTTTAATCCCAGCACGTATACTGGAAACGACATTGGTTTCAGTTATTGGGTATTTACTAAAAAGATCTTTGCGTATGGTTTTGAGTTTAACACACAAATAGGAAAACAGTATGATTATTTTGAGTCAAGAGAAGAAAACAAACCGTTTATTTATAAAAACTGGTTTAATGGAGAAGCTTGGTTTTCTAGTAATTACGATAAAATTTTTGCTCTTGATGGTAGAATAGGTCTCGGAACTTTGTTCGATAGAGATAGAGATTATTTCGGTTACAATATTAGAGTAAGTCCAAGGATTCGCCTTAATGATAGGTCTTTAATAGTTTATAGTATTGACTATCAAACCAGAAATGGTAGTCGTGGCTACGTTACCAAAGTAGGTGAAGATATTATTTTTGGTCAACGCTATAGAGAAATAATAACCAACAGTATTTCTGGCAGTTATAATTTTACCACAAAACATGCTGTGTTCCTAACATTCAGAAATTATTGGAGTGCAGTAACTTATGATCATGACCTATTTGTACTGCAAGATGATGGAACCCTTTCAATTGGTGATGGCTATACTGTAGAAAATATTGATAACCCAAACCAAAACTTCAATATCTGGAATCTTGATCTTAAATATTCATGGGAATTTGCACCAGGAAGTCAATTAATTGCTCTTTATAGAAATCAGCTAACCAATAATACTAATGCTTCTCAAGACAACTATATTGAAAGCTTGAATTCCCTTTTTAAAGAACCAATTCAACATATCTTTTCGCTTCGCTTTATTTACTATATAGATTATAACAACGTAAAAAAAGCATTCAAGAAAAAAGTAAGCTAATCCTTGCTTGTGCAATAATTTGTAAAGTAGTATTTTCATTGCTCGAAATACAAAGAATGATTCAGGCAAAAAATATCCATAAATATTACGGTAGTCTCCATGTTTTAAAAGGTGTTGATATTCATATAAGAAAAGGAGAAATAATTTCTATTGTCGGTCCTTCTGGTGCTGGCAAGACTACTTTACTTCAAATTTTAGGAACATTAGATAAAGCTTCTAGTAAAGACCCTTTTCAATTAACAATTAACAGCACTAATGTCAATGAATTGAATGACAGAGCTTTAGCTAAATTTAGAAATAAGCATTTGGGATTTATTTTTCAGTTTCATCAGTTATTACCTGAATTTACTGCATTGGAAAATGTTTGCATTCCAGCTTTTATCGCAAATCGTTCTAAAGCTGAAGCAGAAACTCAAGCCAAAAAAATATTGGAATATCTTGGGCTTTCTAATAGAATGGACCACAAGCCTAACGAACTTTCTGGTGGTGAACAACAACGTGTTGCTGTGGCAAGAGCCATCATAAATAATCCCGATGTTATTTTTGCAGACGAACCATCAGGTAATCTGGATAGTGAATCTGCAGAGAACCTGCACAACTTGTTTTTTAAGCTTCGTGATGAGTTTGGGCAAACCTTCGTTATCGTAACACATAATAAAGAATTAGCCGATTTGGCCGACAGAAAACTAACTATGGTTGATGGCAAGATTGTAACTTAAACCATTTTTATGCTTTTAATACTGTTATCATGGGTTTATATTTTAGCAATAAGCATTGTTCTTGGTTTATGTATTAATAAGGGGTTTAAAGTTTTCACTACAGATAGCGTTGTTACTATTTTTCTTGGGTTTTTCGGTATTACACTTTTTACAGGATTTTGGGCTATTTTCTTTGCCGTAAGTTGGCAATTTCATATTATACTTTTAGTTTTATCTGCCATTGCTCTAAAGTTTAATGGACATGCTGTAAGAAGTTATTTTGAAAACTTGAAACAAGAAATACACGATCTTTCTCAATTCTTTAAAATTATTTTAGGTCTTTTATGCATCTTCATTTTGGCACAATGTGCTTCTCCTCCATTTATAATTGATAATGAATCCTATTACATTCATACTATTAAATGGTTAAATGAATATGGTCTTGTCAAAGGTCTGGTAAATTTGCATTTGTTTTTAGGGCAAACGTCTGGTTGGCATATCTTGCAAAGTGCATTTAGCTTTAGTTTTGTCTATGACAGTTTTAACGACTTAAGTGGATTATGTTTGCTACTTGGAAACTACTTTGCGATCGTAAGATTGAATCAATACGTAGTTGGTAATGAGAAAAATAAACTTGATTTAATTATTGGGTTGTTTCCTGTTTTTAATGTGTTTTTGTTTCAGTTTATTGCTGCGCCTTCGCCAGATATTGCTGTATATGTTATTGGTTTGATTGTGTTTTATGTATTTGCTAAAAACTATTCAAACTATAGCAAAATGGCTTTTACTACAATAGCTGTACTCTCACTGTTTTTAGTAATTATTAAAATATCGACATTCTTCTTCCTCGCATTTCCATTGGTGATTTTTGTAAAACATTTTGTTCATGCAAAAAAGCATACACGGCAATTAATTGCTTTAGGTAGCTTGACACTTTTATTAATTGTAGTTAAAAATTTGGTTGTTACAGGAAATGCTATATATCCCATTGCAAGCATTGAAAGTTTGAGTTTAGATTGGCATTTGCCAAAAACTATTGAAACCTATTTTCAGAATTACGGATTGGCGTATGGCTACAATGTGACTCCAGAAATTTTTGAAACCGCTTCCTTTTTAGAATTATTTAAAAGCTGGTTACTTCAACCTGATTTGCATGGTATTTTCAATGGACTCATGATTTTGTTACTTCTAGTTTCGCCTTGGTTTATTATAAAAAGTAAACACCAAAAAGCCTTTGGTGTTATTTATAGTGTTGCTGTACTAAATCTGTTGTTTTTATTTGTAGTTTCGCCACAATACAGGTTTTTCTTTCCTTTTGTCATCATATTGTCTTTATATATTTTGAGCATGCTCATTAAAAAGCAAAAAACAATAAAAGTTATTGTAAGTCTTTGTTTAGTTGTTCCTGTTGTTCCGCTACTGTTTGGCATGAAAGTAACAATGCTATCTGAAAATCCTACCCAAACCACAAGTGTTTTTAAACTTAATTATATTCTTAATCCATATAACAATAGCCAATTTGAAAGCGATTTTAAAACACTAACCTTCGAGAACACTACCTTAAACACGCCAACCAATATAGATTTCTTTTGGGCAACAGGCAATACACCAATTCCTGCCATAAACACAAAACAATTGGAGTATTTTAAAACTTATTTTAAAATCATTCCTCAACAACGTACAGAAGACATAAAAGACGGTTTTTATTCTAAAAGTTTGGAGTAACGCTTAATGGTTTCGTAAATGAGCATAGCGGTTTGGTTTCTACTCAATCATCAGAGTACAAGATACACACTTATGTGAGAAGCGGATCAAGTTTGCTCCTAAACGGTTAACTCATATCTATTGTAGTAGGTAGTCTTCGCTGTTTATTTTGTTTTATTGAACATATAACGTGCTATTTTCCAAGTGTCGTTTTCCTTTTCAAAAACAAATAACTCTCTATTTTCTTCAGGAATTGTTTCTCCATTTGCATGAATTAATGTAGACCCTTTTGAACTTGTGACAGCGTAAGCCATTGTGTTTTCAATTGTAATCTCTTCAATGTAAAACTCAAGGTTCAATTGTATTTGAGAAAATACAAAGTCGTAAGCTCTTTTAATATTTTCAGTTCCAATAGCCGTTGGTGCACCACTTGGCATGAAAGCACCATCTTTAGTGTATAAAGAAGTTGCTTTTTCTGCATTAGACGTGTTTAATGTTTCCATATAGGCCATCAATAAGTTTTCAATTTCTTGTTTTGCTAATTTTTCCATTGTTTCAGTGTTTTTAATGTTTGTGCTATTTGTGTTTTTAGATGTGTTTTGACTGAAAGCGAATAGAGTTGTTGTCATTAAAATTATTACTAAATTTTTCATTTTTTGTAAGTATTATTAGTTAACACTACAAAGATGCAATGTATTGAAAAGATATACCTATAAGGTACTTTAAGAAAGACTCTTAATGTAGATTAAGATTTTGCTATTTTTTTTCGAATGGTACTTAAAAATTCTGGTGTCACCCCAAGAAAAGATGCGATTTGAACATTCGAAATACGGTTAAAGAAATATGGATATCGTTTCACAAAGTCGAGATAACGTTCTTCTGCTGAAGAACTTATATTTTGTAATACTCTTCTTTGATAGGCCACTAATGCATTTTCGGTGAAGACTCTGAATATTTGATTGAATTTTGGATAGTTGACAAATAGGTCTAGTTGGTCTTTTTTTTTTATTTGAAGAATAACAGAATTCTCAATAGCCTCTATATATAATTTACTTGGTTCTTCAGAATGAAAACTTCCAATATCACCAATCCACCAATTTTCCACTGCAAATTGGATATTATGTTCTTTGCCTTTTTCATCAACAAAGTACATTCTGAAACAACCTTCAACAACAAATGTGTTTAGCTTGCATACATCGCCTTCTTGAAGAATAAATTGCCTCCGTTTAATTCGTCGTTCTTTGAAAACTTTTTTTATAACATTAATTTCCGCTTTATTTAGAGGTGAAATGTTAGAAAAGTAATTAATGATTGGTTCAGTGTTCATATTACAAGATTAATTACAACGATTTGATATTTAACGATCAAATGATTTATATCAAACAATAAACGAAGTTAGTTTTTAAATCATAAATTCAAGACTCTTAATCTGTATATTATACAAACATATTAAGAATAGTTTTAATTTTAGCCACAAATAAACCTTAAGTGACTCATACAGAACTTAAAGACATTTTAGATACTAAAGTTTTACAATACAATAAGCAAAATTTATAAAGAGCGACCGCTGTACAAGTACCTCATCATTTAAGCAAAAAAGATCATATAGAGATTACTGGTTTTTTAACGACTACCATTGCTTGGGGAAATAGAAAAAGCATCATCAACAATACACAGAAGCCTTGAAAGATGGATTGTATTAAAAAAACTGAAGTGACGTCTATCGGTTTTCTTTATGAAGGATATCGATAATTTTGGCGACTAAATATTTTTAACGATTTGCTATGAGGCTAACAATGAAGTATCTTTATACAAAGTAACAATTAAAACCATTGAATTATGAAAAATTATATTTTACTATTTGGGCTGTTATTTTCTTCCGTTGCAATTTTAAACTCTCAAGAGAATGATAAATTAAAAAACACCCTAGAAGAAACAATTACTAAAACGGTTACTATTAAAGGTGTTACAGAGGAAACGACTGAAACAGTTGTTGTGAAAAAGGAAAAACAAGTTATTGAAATTGATGATACTGGCGAAGAAAATCAGAACGAAGTATATTCTACTAATACTAAAGTAGAAGAGAAAGAAGTTGTTACAAAAACAGTAGAAAACAAAGAAAACGCAGCAGCTATTGCAGAAATAAAGAAAAAACAACAAGAGGAAATTGAGGCTTCAAAAAAAGAACAACTTGCTAAATATGAAGCTGAACGAAAAGAGAAGGAAAAGAATAGTAAAGAAAAAGAAGATGATAACAAATAAAACCTTAAGTGCTACAAAATTTTAGTAAAGCTGAACTCAAAGATTTTCTAGACACAAAAGTTGTACAATACAACAATCCAAAATTTATTGAGAGCGATCCAATACAAATACCGCATCTATTTAGTAAAAAAGAAGATATAGAAATTGCTGGTTTTTTAACTGCAACTATAGCTTGGGGAAATAGAAAAAGCATTATCAACAATGCAAAACGGATGATGCTGTTATTGGATAATTCACCTCATGATTTTATAATATATCATCAAGAATCAGATTTAGAAGCACTTTCGCCTTTTGTACACAGAACTTTTAACGGTACAGATTTTATAACCTTTATTAAAGGTTTACAACATATCTACAAAACGTATGGTGGTTTGGAAGTTGTTTTTGCAAAACATGCAGAAACTGATTCGCTTCAAAAATCGATACATCATTTTAAACAGGGTTTTTTTGAAATAAATCATTTACAAAGAACTCAAAAACACATTAGTGATCCTTTAAAGAATTCGGCAGCAAAACGAATTAACATGTTTTTACGCTGGATGGTACGCCAGGATAATGCTGGAGTAGATTTTGGCATCTGGAAAAGTATCTCTTCTAGCCAATTGTCTTGCCCTTTGGATGTGCACTCTGGAAATGTAGCCAGAAAACTGGAATTGCTAACAAGAACACAAAACGATGCCAAAGCTTTAGCAGAATTAGATATTTCTTTAAGAACATTAGACCCAAACGATCCCGTTAAATATGATTTTGCGCTTTTTGGGTTGGGTGTTTTCGAAGGGTTTTAAAATTGAAATAATTACATTTGCGTATGCAAATCCCATTAGTAAGTATTCTTACACCTTTTAAAAATACTAAAGCTTTTTTGACCGATTGCATAGACTCTGTTCTTAATCAAACATTTACCAATTGGGAAATGATTCTTGTGGACGATTTCTCAACCGATGAAAGCTATAAACTTGTTAAAGAATTCTCTAAAAAAGACTTAAGAATTAAACTCTTTAAAAACACCAATAAAGGCATTATTGGTGCATTACAATTAGCTTTTGAACATTCTCAAGGTTCTTTCATAACTAGAATGGATAGCGACGATATTATGGATGTGCAAAAATTGGAAATTCTTGCACATAATTTAAAAGAGCATGGCAATAACCATGTTGCAGTTGGTTTGGTTAAATATTTTTCTGAAGATGATATTGGAGATGGGTACAGCAAATACGAAAACTGGCTAAACGAACTCACCAAAACAGGTTCTAACTTTTTTGAAATCTATAAAGAATGTGTCATTCCATCGCCTTGTTGGATGATACATAAAGAGGATTTAATGACTAGCGATGCATTTAACCCATACCGTTATCCTGAAGATTACGATTTAACTTTTCGGTTTTATGAACAAGGTTTTAGTTGTATTCCATGCCAAGAAATTCTTCATTACTGGAGAGATTACCCAACACGTTCATCAAGAACACATGAACATTATGCGTTGAACTATTTTCTAGATTTAAAAATGCACTACTTCCTAAAACTAGATTATGATACTTCAAGGCCATTAGTGGTTTGGGGAGCTGGTTTTAAAGGAAAAATGGTAGCAAAGACTTTAGTTGAAAAGCAGATTCCATTCTATTGGATTTGTAATAACCCAAAGAAAATTGGCAAAAAAATATACAAGCAAAAAATGCTCGATTTCACTTATATTGAACAACTAGAAAACTCTCAAAGTATTATTACTGTTGCTAACGAAGATGCACAAGCCTACATTAAAACATACATGCAAAAGTTGAATAAAAGACATATGAAAGATTATTTCTTCTTTTGTTAAAGTTCTTAAAATAAAACGCTTTTATTCATTTTCGTTTTCTATATTTCTTAAATCAAAAAAAATATGTAGGTTTGACAAATCTAAACAGGAATGCAGTTTAAACACCCAGAACTTCTTTACGCATTATTTTTACTAGTCATTCCAATTATTGTTCACTTATTCCAATTACGAAAATTTCAGAAAGAAGCGTTTACCAATGTTGCTTTCTTGAAAAAAGTGACTTTACAAACACGTAAAAGTTCACAAATAAAAAAGTGGCTAACCTTATTAACTAGATTATTGTTATTAGCAGCAATAATTGTAGCATTTGCACAACCTTACAAATCAAAATCGGAACACTTTTCTGCTAAAAACCAAACCGTAATTTATCTCGATAATTCATTTAGCATGCAAGCTAAAGGTCCGGCAGGTGAACTCTTAAAGAGAGCTGTTCAGGATATCATAAATGCTATTGATGAAGATGAAGAAATTTCAATTATTACAAATAATGGCACGTATAAGAACTCAACCTTAAAAACCATAAAGAATGATTTGCTTCAATTGGAATATTCTCCAAACCAATTAACGTATAATTCAGCATTACTTAAGGCCAAACAATTGTTTAAAAACTCTAATAATGGATTAAAAAACCTCGTGTTTATTTCAGACTTTCAACAACAATCCGAGCCTTTCACTTTAGAAAATGACTCCATTATCAATTATCAATTAGTTAAGTTAAGTCCAGTAAATATCAATAACATTTATATAGACAGTATTTATGTTTCTAAAAACACACCAAGTAATTTTAAGATTAGTGTTAATTTAAAAAATAATGGCAACCGCATAGATAATCTGCCTATTTCTCTTTTTGATGGCAATAATCTTCTAGCGAAAGCGTCAGTTTCTATAGACAAAGCGACTAGTACCAACTTTTTACTTCCAGTGAATACTGCTATTAATGGAAAAATAACTATTGACGATGCAAGTTTACAATTTGATAATGAGTTGTTTTTTAGTGTAAACCCGATAGAAAAAATTAATGTGCTGACAATTTCAGTATCAGAAGATGGGTTTTTGAATAACATTTTCACTAATGATGAATTTAATTTTACATCAACATCTTTAGAGCAATTAAATTATAACAGTATAGATTCTCAAAATTTAATTGTCTTAAATGAACTAGAGAATATACCAGCTTCATTAGTTTCTGTTTTAACATCATTTACCGATAATGGTGGTTTTATTGTTGTAATTCCTTCTGAAGAAATTAATCTACAGGCGTATAATAATTTTCTAATCAATTATAACAATGGCATTTTATTAGAGAAAATAGATAATGAAAAAAGAATTACAACTATAAATTACTCTCATCCATTATATAACAACGGAGTTTTTGAAAAACAAGTCAGCAATTTTCAATATCCAAAAGTGAATAGTTATTACAATGTAAATGCAACCAATTTATCCAATATATTACTGTACGAAGATGGTAAACCGTTTTTGTATCAATCATCAGAAATTTTTGTGTTTTCATCTCCATTGAATAATGAAAATTCAAATTTTAAAAAGTCTCCTCTAATAGTTCCAACACTATACAATATTGGAATGTTAAGTTTAAAAACACCACGCTTATATTACACTATTGGAAATGAAAACACCTATGATGTTAATGTACAACTACAACAAGATCATATTCTGTCTTTAGCTTCTGAAACCGAAAATATTATTCCTCAGCAACAATATTTTAATAATAAAATAGCAATCACAACAATGGATATGCCTGACAAATCTGGAATTTATTCTGTAACAGATCAGGGCCAAGCATTAATGTATGTAAGTTATAACTATAATAGAGACGAAAGCAACTTGGTGTATGAAAACCTACCGGCTAAAAACAATAGTGTAACGATAAGTAATTCTATAATTAATGTTTTTGACACATTAAAAAGTGACCTAAAAGTTAACGAGCTATGGAAATGGTTTGTTATTTTTGCATTGCTTTTCTTAATTATTGAGATGCTCATATTAAAATACTTGAAATGAATCTACTCATAAAGTCTGCGACCGTTTTAGATACTAAAAGTGATTTTCATAATACGCAACAAGATATTTTAATTGAAAAAGGCAATATCTCTAAAATTGCAAAATCAATAAGGAACCCAAATAAGTATCGTGAAATCAATTTAGAGAATTTGCATATATCTCAAGGTTGGTTTGATAGTAGTGTTTGTTTTGGAGAACCGGGTTTTGAAGAGCGCGAAACCATTGAAAACGGTTTAAGAACTGCTTCCAAATCTGGGTTTACTGCTGTGGCATTGAATCCAAACACAAATCCTGTGATTGATACCAATTCTGATATAGCTTTTATTAAATCTAAAGCGGAAAAAAGTGCAACTACTTTAATACCAATAGGTGCTTTGACCAAAGAAAGTAAAGGACAGGATTTAGCAGAACTTTTTGATATGAAAAATGCTGGAGCAAAAGCTTTTTGTGATTATAAAAAATCTATTTCAAACCCTAACCTGCTGAAAATTGCACTACAATATGCCAGTAATTTTGATGGACTGATTTGCTCTTTTGCTCAAGAGGATAAAATAGTCACTTCTGGCGTAATGAATGAAGGTATAACAAGTACTTTATTAGGCCTTAATGGAAATCCTGCGTTGGCAGAAGAACTTCAAATTGCAAGAGATCTGTTTATATTGGAATATACGCAAGGAAAACTTCATATTCCAA
Source organism: Gilvirhabdus luticola (assembly GCF_040117515.1). Lineage (NCBI taxonomy): Bacteria > Pseudomonadati > Bacteroidota > Flavobacteriia > Flavobacteriales > Flavobacteriaceae > Gilvirhabdus > Gilvirhabdus luticola. The sequence goes on along the minus strand of NZ_JBEEEN010000010.1, from coordinate 46,086 downwards.
CCATATCTACAGCAAAATCTGTTGAATTAATTAGAGATGCAAAACGTAAGAAATTAGATGTGACATGTAGTGTTGCTGTTCATAATTTGTGGTTTTCTGATAGCGATTTAAAAGATTTCAACACAAACTTTAAGGTATTACCACCTTTAAGAACTGAAGACGATATAAACGCTTTAAAAGAAGGACTAAAAGACGGAACAATAGATATGGTGACTAGTGATCACAACCCTTTGAATATTGAAAGAAAGAAAATTGAATTTGATCATGCAGACTATGGAACCATTGGGTTGGAAAGTTCTTTTGGAGCTTTAAATTCTTTATTCACTGTAAAAAAAGCAATTAACTTATTGACAAATGGAAAAGAGCGTTTTGGTTTAAAAAATGACCCTATAAATATAGGAAGAAAAGCTAATGTAACACTCTTCAATCCTGAAACAAAATATGGTTTTAATGATGAGAATATCGTCTCGAAATCAAAAAACTCTATATTTCAAAATATTGCTTTAAAAGGAAAGGTCTATGGTATTGTTTCAAATAATAAAGTGGTTTTAAATTATTCATTATGACAGAAGAAGATATAAATAATGGGAAAACTATAGCCATTGTAAGCTATCTAACCATCATTGGAACTTTGATTGCTTATTTTATGAATGTTGAAAAGAAAAATACCTTTGCGGGTTTTCACTTGAGACAAGCTTTAGGGCTATGGTTAACATATGCAGCAATAGGGTTATTAGTTAGCCAATTTGATAGTTGGTTAGCATCTATTGGATTTTATATATTTTTTGCAGTTCTCTTTATTTATGGATTTGGCAATGCCATTTCAGGAAAAACACAACCAGTACCGCTTTTGGGTGAATTGTACCAGAAATGGTTTTCTAGTTTTGGAAGTTAAATGATGAGCAAAAACCTTTCATTAATACATATTATTAGAGAATCGTCCATAAAAGAAAATGCACCTGTTTTAATTATGCTTCATGGTTATGGCAGTGATGAAAAGGATCTGTTTTCTTTTGCAAACGAATTACCTAAAGAACTTTTTATTATTTCTGCCAGAGCACCTTTCACTATGATGCCCTTTGGAAATGCTTGGTATGCAATAAATTTTGATGCAGATAAAGGTAAATGGAACGATAATAATCAAGCTACAAAATCCAGAGATTTAATTGCTGTTTTTATAGATGAAGTTATTACAACTTATCCAGTTGATAAACATAATGTCACGCTTCTAGGCTTTAGTCAAGGTACTATTTTAAGTTATGCAGTAGCTATAACCTATCCTGAAAAAGTGAAAAACATTATTGCATTAAGTGGTTATGTTCATCACGATATTTTACCAGAAAATTTAGAAGATAAAGATTATTCTCATCTGGATTTTTATTGTTCTCATGGCAGTGTAGACCAAGTCATTCCAGTTGAATGGGCCAGAAAAAACTCGCCTTTTTTAAAATCACTGAATATCAAGCATCAATATTCAGAATTTCCAGTTGGTCATGGTGTTGCTCCACAAAATTTTTTCGAATTTAAAGATTGGTTAACAAAAAGAATCTAGTTGTTTTTGTATCTTTCTTATCTACAGTTGTAAATTATTTAAAATGAAGCGAAATTATTTATGCCTTATATTCATTCTATATTGCTTCGTTATCAGAGCTCAAGATAATACTAACCTGAAAGAAATAAATAAACAGATTTGGAATAATTTCACCAAAGCATTTGAGACATTAGACTTTGAGTTGTTTGGAAGTCTACACTCCGAAGATTTTATTAGAATTGGAGGAGATAGTAAGAACATCAGAGATAAAGAAAATTATTTAAGCGGTTATAAGCAAAGGTGGCAAAACAAGTCATTGAATAAAACCATTTCATTTAGATTTTTAGAGCGTATTTGTAATGATAGTATTGCTTCTGAACGTGGAATTTATAAACTAACTAGAAATCCAAATTCAGATATTGAAAAGTCTTATTTTGGAAAATTTCATGTTATCTTAAAAATGGAAAGTTCATCATGGAAAATTATGGTTGATTATGATTCTTCAGAAAACAATACCATAAATGAAACATCATATAATGATGCTTATGTAATGTATGATTTTAATAAATTCAAATAAAAAAGCCAGCTTTCTAGCTGGCTTTTTTATTTACACTATTTATTATTAAACACTTGCATTGACTACTAGCCTAAAACCTTCTCCATGAATATTTAATATCTCAACTTTTTCATCAGGTTTTAAATATTTACGTAACTTAGCTATATATACGTCCATACTTCTTGAGGTGAAATAATTATCATCTCTCCAAATTTTAGTTAGAGCTAATTCTCTAGGCATTAGGTCATTTTCATGTAAAGCCAATAAACGTAATAATTCGCACTCTTTAGGAGATAATTTAATTGGGTCTCCACCTCTAAAACGTAAAAAACGAAGTTTAGAATTTAAATGAAAATCTCCTATTGTAAATTCAAACTGCTTGCTATCGGCTATTGTATCTGAAGCTTTTCTGGCAATGATTGCTTTAATTTTCATTAATAGCACCTCACTGTCAAAAGGTTTATTTAAGTAATCATCAGCTCCGACTTTATAACCCTTTAAAACATCTTCTTTCATTGCTTTAGCGGTTAAGAAAATAATTGGAACATCAGCATTTTTCTCTCTTATTTCTTTTGCTAATGTAAAACCATCTTTATAAGGCATCATGACATCTAGAATACAAAGATCAAAATCATCCTTTTTAAATTTTTCGAAACCTTCCATCCCATTTTTAGCATGAACAACATCATAGTCATTCATCATAAGATAGTCTTTAAGCACAGTTCCAAAATTTGGGTCGTCTTCTACTAATAAAATTTTCTTGTTTTGTTCGTCCATAATTTATGATATTAACGGAAGTTTTATAATAAAAGTACTTCCTTTTCCTTTTTCACTTTCTACTGAAACATGACCTTGATGGTCTTCTACTATTCGTTTTACATATGCCAAGCCTAATCCATGACCTTTAACATTATGTATATTTCCTGTGTGCTCTCTATAAAATTTTTCGAACACTCTTTTTTGTGCAGCTTTACTCATCCCGCTACCATGGTCTTTAATTTTCAACAAAATATTGGTTCCTACATTTTCTGTTGAAACTTCAATCTGAGGTTTTTCTGGCGAATACTTTATCGCATTATCCAAAATATTAACAATAACATTAGTAAAATGGGACTCGTTTGCAAGAACAGAGGATTTATCGGCATCCAATCGAGTTTTTATATACCCATTTTTATTTTCAACAATTAACTCTACATGAGTTAAAGCATCTAGTATTAAGTCGTGTAACTTAACCCTATCCTTACTAATGTTTAGTTCGTTTTTTTCTAGTTTAGATATTCTTAATACGTTTTCTACCTGTGCATGCATACGCTTGTTCTCGTCTTTAATCATATTAAGGTAGCGCTTCACTTTTTCTTTATCATCAATAACTTTAGGGTTTTTTATTGAATCTAAAGCCAAGTTTATAGTTGCTATCGGAGTCTTGAACTCATGCGTCATGTTATTAATAAAATCTGTTTTGATTTCAGAAATTTTACGTTGCTTGATCAACTGGTACAAGGCACTTGTATAAGCAATAATGATTATGAGCGTAAAAATGACGGATAATAATGTCATCCCAATGATTGATGATAAAATAAATTTATTTCGTTCTGGAAAATTTACTAATAAATTATAATTACTAATATTATTCTCGTTATAAAAAATTGGAACACTATAGGTTGAAGCTTTTTGAAGCTCAAACCCATCACTTTGCACTTTTGTTGCTAAATCATTGGCATAAATGGCAAACTCATAATTAATATCAATATCTACTTCACGAAGTTTTCTATACAAAAGTTCTTGTATTTCATTCTTGGAAACTCTTTTATGTATAGGAGTTCTGTAAGCAATATCTTTATAGGTGGTTTCAAAAACAATCTCATCACTTCTAGAAATCTTTTCTGTTAAGAGTAGACGTTCTTCTGGGCTAAAACCTGAACTGCTTTCAATATCAGAGCTTTTATAAATTTTTGTTTCCCGTTCGTTAAGTATTCTTTTTATATTAATACTATCTAAACCTATGTCAAAGAGCGATGACGATAATTTATAGTTTTCTTCTAAAATACCGTTTCTGTAAATGAGCGTTTCGTTAGAATCCTGATCATCCTGAACAATATATAAATTCTTAATTGCTGTAGTGTCAACCTTGACACCTCTAGCCATTAAATCCTGAAATTTATAGACGTATTCTGTATATTCTCTTTCTTCAATACCGCTTGAAACATCTATTAAAATACGCTTTACATTGTAGGTAAATTGTTCTTCTTTATTTTCTACCGAATTATTAATATAATACGCTTGAACAAATATGATACCTATAAGTGATAAACTCATTAATAGCACCAATAGGATGAATATTCTTTTGCTCATCAATCAAAATTAACATTTTAACATTTAGTTGCCTTAGCATTTAACCTTACATTAACAAAAATGTTAAAATTTTTGTTTTTTAACGTTTTTTAAGAAGCTTCTTATGTATGGTTTCTACTTGTTTGTAAGTGCTTTCTAAAGTGGTATTTGTAATAACAAAATCTGAACGCTTTATTTTTTCTTCGTCACTTAATTGATTGCTCATTATGGCTTCAATCTTTTCTTTAGTTGTGTAATCTCGCTCTATTAGTCTGTTTATCCTCAACCTCTTTGGAGCTGTAACCAAAATGACAAAATCGCACTGCTCTTGCAAGTTATTTTCAAATAAAATGGCAGATTCTTTAATAACATATATAGAGGTTTGTTTATTTAACCATCGTTCAAAATGTCTTTTAACTCTAGGATGAACAATGGCATTCATTTTATCTAAAAGGTCTTTATTATTAAATATTTTATTAGCAATAAACGGTCTATTTAAATCATCATTTAGATATGTTTCTTCTCCAAAAAGACTTTTCAATTTTCTTTTAATAATTTTTGAAGATTTCATAAGTTTCTTGGCTTCTTCATCCGCAATGTAAATAGGAATCCCTAAAGCTTTAAACTTTTCTGCTACCGTAGTTTTTCCACTCCCAATACCACCTGTTAGACCAACTATTATCATTCTATAATTATAAATTCTATTCTATTTTGCCCAATTCTAGTAGATTTAACAACCTTTGGTTTCTTGGTAATTTGTGGTGTTAAATACTCATGTTCACTATCTATTTTACTATAATCACATTCTACAATAAAATCTTTTACTGCTATCGAATTAAAATCGCTCAAACCTGTGTAATAATAAACGTCTACTTCTTTTGGGTAATATTTTAGAGAAATGCTGTCTGGGACATTCTTAACAAACACAGGGATTTTAAGTTCTCCTTCAGTAAATTTTTCAACCATAGCCTTCAAAGTAACTTTGTTTTCCAAAAATTTAATATCTTTTATACTATCTGGCAACTGTAATTTGACAGTTTTTGATATGTTTGATTTGATATTTTTGAGAATGACTTCTTCTGTTAAAATATGGTCTATTTTGGAAACTACGCCATGTGGCCCAATAACTTTGATAGAATCTGGATTTAAAACAATGGAATCTCTAATATCATAACCAGGACTATACTGAATATTTGAATGGAGTTTAATAGGTACTTTTAAAACCAAGTTCTTATCATATCTAAAACGTAATGTATCAGGATTAATATTAACAACTTCAATTTGTTTGTCAAATTGTGAATTTAATTCTGGAAAGCCTTTTTCTTTAGTCCAAATATATGCGGAATCATTTTTAATTACATTAGTCTCAAAATCAATATTGAGTTTTGGTCTTTTTAAATAATATGGAAGCAAATTAAATCCAAATGTTTTTATAGTTACATTTAATTTTGCATTAGAATCACTTAAAACTACATGATTTTCGGGGATGTTTTTCTTTATGATGTCAAATGTTATTGTATTCGTATAGGTTTTTGAGAGTTTAGTTAATATTAAAATAGCAAACGATAGCAATAAAAAGAGTAGAAATACATTCAGTTTTCCACTTTTAAATAATGAGAATATTTTTGATTTTATTGTACTCATTTTTATTTAAAGAATAAATTAGGAAACTGTTCTTCTGGGTCTTTATTCAATAAATCAATAAAAAAAGTCGATTTCAAAAAACCATAACCATAACCATAAAACTGTATTCCAATTGCAAAAACTGATAACATAGCCACAATTATATTTTTGTTTGAAATTAACGAAATAATAAATGCCATCGTAAAATAAATAGTAAAGCCAATTAAAAGCCATTTAAAATTCAAAAAGTAACAAATAAGAGAGGCGACAAACATTAGAATAAACAAACTTGGAAACCAATACGTAATCTTTTTAGTTTTAGGATGCCACTTGTTTAATATACCTCTTGCTAGTCCGAATTTATAAACTTGATTATAAAACTTTGACCATGAAATCCTTCTTTTATGAAAAACAAGCGCTTCTGAAATAAGTTTGGTATTAAAACCTAACTTCTTAAGTCTAATTGATAAATCTGGATCTTCTCCAGGATGAATTCTACCAAATCCTTTAGAGGCTTCAAAAGCAGTTTTTGAAATTCCCATATTAAAACTTCTTGGTTGAAACTCATTAATACTTTGACTTTTTCCTCTTATACCACCAGTACTTATAAAAGATGTCATGGCAAAATTTATAGCTTTTTGAAGATTAGTGAACGAATTATCTGCTGCATCTGGCCCTCCAAAACAATCTGTAAATTCTGCGTTCAAGCTAGAAATAACATTATTCAAGTATTCTTTTGGAAGAACACAATCAGAATCCAGAATAATAAAGTAATTGCCTTTGGCTCTTTGCATTCCAAAATTTCTAGAATCTCCAGGTCCTGTGTTATTTTTTATATAATATGATATATTCAGCTTATCCGTAAAGCTGTCAATTACTTGTTTTGAGGGCAATGGAGATCCATCTTCAATGATTACTATTTCAAATGTTTTGTTGGTATTTAAGTTAACAAAGCTTTCAAGAAGTTCTTTAACCTCTTCAGGCCTATTATAAACAGGAATAATAAATGAAAAATCTTGAACTTTCATACATTACAAATGTAATTAAACAAAAAACAAAAGCCACCGTAAAAAAGGTGGCTAATTACATAATATTTTGAAATTTTTATTCTTCTTTCATAAAAGCTTCCATAACTTCATTACTAACTCCCATATTACTAAAGCCACCATCATTAAATAAATTTTGTAACGTAACACGTTTGGTTAAATCACTAAATAAGGTAACTGTATAATTTGCGCAATCTAAAGCAGTAGCATTTCCTAAAGGAGACATCTTATCTGCATAAGCAATAAAGCCGTCGAAGCCTTTAACACCTTGACCTGCAGTTGTTGGTGTAGGTGATTGTGAAATAGTATTAACGCGAACGTTTTTGTCTCTTCCAAAGAAATAACCGAAACTACGTGCAATACTTTCTAAATATGCTTTATTGTCTGCCATATCATTATAATCTGGAAATACACGTTGGGCAGCCATATAAGTTAAAGCCACTATACTTCCCCATTCGTTCATTGCATCTTTCTTATAAAGTGTTTGCATTACTTTATGAAAAGACATAGCTGATACATCTGTTCCTTTTTGAGTCCAATCGTAGTTTTGATCTGTGTAAGCTCGTCCTTTTCTTACATTAATAGACATTCCTATAGAATGCAAAACAAAATCAAGTTTGCCTCCAAAAATTTCCACTGATTTTTCTATTAGATTTTCTAAATCTTCAATAGAAGTTGCATCAGCAGGAATAATTTGAGATCCTGTTTTTTCTGCAAGTTCATTAATCTGCCCCATTCTCATAGCTATTGGTGCATTTGTAAGCACAAACTGACCTCCTTCTTCATGAACTCTTTCTGCTGTTTTCCAAGCTATGGAATTGGCATCCAATGCTCCAAAAATGATTCCTTTTTTTCCTTTCAATAAGTTGTATGACATGTTTAGTTCGTTTTACTTTTTAGTATTGGTCTATAATAGAGTATAAATATACTATTAATTCAATAATTGTTTTGCATGGGCAATTGCAGAAGTCGATAATTCTATACCACTTAACATTTGTGCAATTTCTACAACACGTTCGTCGTGATTTAATTTTGTTAAACTTGTTTGTGTAACATCGTCAATATCTTCTTTAAAGACTTTAAAATGTGTATGTCCTTTTGCTGCAATTTGTGGTAAATGTGTAATGGTGAAAACCTGCATAGTTTTACTCATTTGCAACATGATATCTGCCATTCTATTTGCGATTTCTCCAGACACTCCAGAATCAATTTCATCAAACATAATGGTTGGTAATTGTACATAATTTGATAAAATTAATTTTATAGCTAGCATAATTCTGGAAAGTTCTCCTCCTGAAGCTGCCTTTTTTAATTCATTGAAATTACCGCCTTTATTGGCTGAAAATAAAAAAATTAAATCGTCACAACCATTTTTATAAAAAGTATCTGTATTATTTAATTCGATGTTGAATTTTGCATTTGGAATTCCTAAACTTTTTAGGATGTCTTCTAATTGTTTTGTTAATAAAGGTATTGCTGATTTTCTATTTTTATGAATATTTTTTGAAAGATTTAGCAGTACAGCCTTTGTTTCTAAAATATCTTTATTCTTTTGTATTATTGTTTCTTCCATGTTTTGGGTAACCAAAACTTTATCGTTCAATTTGTTTCTGATTTCAATCAGTTCCCCAACATCTTGGGCAACATGTTTCTGCATTAAATTATGAAGTGTCTGTAATTGAAAGTTAACCTCTTCTAATCTACCCGGATTGGTCTCTAAACTTTCTTTAAGCAATTCTATTTCATTCTGAATATCGTTCAATTCGATAAGACTGCTATCTATTCTGTTAAATAAAGCTTCATATCTAGTTGAAAAACCTGAAAGCTTTTGAATTGTGTTTTTTAACTCTAAAAGTGTTTTTAACAACCCAATATCTTCGTTATTTAATAGTTGATTAGAATAAGATAATTTTTCTGTAATGTCTTCAATATTATCTAAAGTTTCGTATTCTTCTTCAAGCTCTTGAAGATTAATATTTTCAAGCTCGGTTTCTGTTAATTCATTTAAAAGAAACGAGTTGTAATCATGTTCTTTTATAGCTTCAGCCTGAAATTTTATAAGTTCTTGAAGTTCTTTTTCAAGTTTTTTAAAGTCATTTAACTCATTTGTGTAATCTTCCAATAATTTTTCATTATTTGCTAAACAATCGATGACCTGATATTGAAAATCATTACTTACTAACTCTAATGTTTGATGCTGTGAGTGAATATCGATAAGTTGTTCTACTAATCGCTTTAAGCTATCTAAATTTACAGGTGAATCATTAATAAATGCTCTGGATTTGCTAGATGGAAGAATTTCTCGTCTTATGATGGTTTGCTCTTCATAATCGAGATCTTCTTCTTTAAAAATATTTTTCAGGTTATAATTGGTAACATCGAAAACAGCTTCAATAACGCATTTTTTGCTTGCGTCTTTGATACTGCTTAAATCTGCTCGCTTTCCCAAAATTAATGAAAGCCCACCTAATAGAATAGATTTCCCTGCTCCTGTTTCACCAGTTATTATGGTTAATCCATTGTTAAAATTAACATCTAGGTTATCTATTAATGCATAATTTTTTATTGAAAGTGATGTGAGCAATGTATTGAGTTATTAAATAGAATTAAATATAGTCGAGTTTTAATTTTGTTGCAAATTAAAACTTACTTAATATTTCTCCATTTGCTTGCTTGAGTAGGAGATACTTTATTTAATGTTTCAACGAGAGTAGCAGTATTTATACTAGGTCCACTTGAAAATATTTCTTGTATTTCATTTCCTTTAGCGTCAAAAAAAGTTCGTAACAAATAAGAATTAGGCCTTCTACTATTCATTGCATTAAAATCTTGGAGACTTGCAGCAATTTTTTGTTTACCTTGTTTAGGGTTTTCACTCATGACATCCAAACCTTCTCTGTGGTATTCATACATAACTGTTCTAAACTCTTTAAAAGTAGGAGATAAGATATTATCAATTAGTATATAACGTGTTTGAAGACCGTCTTCAAGTTTCCACCCTTTAGTATTATCCCGTTGAGAATAATTAACAATATTTTGAGCTTGCCTGTAATATTGATCTCCTCCATTCAAGGAGAATGAATCCGCATCTAATGCAAAAATCATTTGTATATGAAATGCTATAACAGAGATTAAATTGGACTCAAATTGATTTGGATTGTAAATCATATTCTGATACTCCGAATACCTAAAAGTAAAATCACGATCGTTAAAATTATAGATAGGTGTGCTGTATGAAGATCCAAAAACTGGTCTTGAAGACTGAACTTGTAATGTAGCATTAAAGGCGTCTCCTGAACGTTGTGAAATATTGATAAACATGCTACACTCTATTCGTTCTTGTGTTGCAAAAGTCTTGTTAGTCCAAGTAGTGTTATTAATAAACTCTGTGAGTTGTCTTTCTAAAGTATTAAATATTGGTAAATTCTCATCACCCGTTTGTGTAGCATCTACCACAACAGTACAATTTAATTCTTGTGAAAAACTTAAGAAGCCAAAAAAAGAGAATAAAATTATTAAGAAACTACGCATTTAATTGTTTTATTATTTCTGTTAAAATGTCTTTAGCAACTTCAGATTTAGGCTTTAATTCATAACGAGTGATATTATCATAATGGTCAATGATAGTCACTTTATTAGTGTTTTTTTTAAAACCAGCTCCTTTGTCATTCAACGAATTTAAAACAATTAAATTTAAATTCTTCTTTTTTAGTTTTGCTTTTGCGTTTTCCAATTCATTATTGGTTTCTAATGCAAAGCCAACAAGGCACTGATGTTTTTTTATTTCACCTAAAGATGCTAAAATATCAACTGTTTTTTCTAACTCTAAAGTTAACGTTTTGTCCTTCTTTTTTATTTTTTGATCGGCAACTTCTTTTGGTCTATAATCTGCAACTGCTGCCGAAAGAATAGCCACATTAACATTATTGAAATGAGCATGAACCTCATCATACATTTGTTGAGCACTGGTAACCGGTATTGTATTTATTAAACTATGAGTTACTTTTTCATGCGAAGGGCCAGTAATTAAAATTACTTCTCCTCCAAGGTTTGCAGAAACTTTTGCCAATTCAAATCCCATTTTACCGCTTGAATGATTTCCAATAAAACGAACAGGATCTATAGCTTCGTAAGTTGGACCAGCTGTTATTAAAACCTTTTTACCGTTTAAAGGTAATTGATCAAGAATATGATTTTCTATAAAAGAAACTATATCTTCTGGTTCTGCCATTCTGCCTTCTCCGACCAATCCACTAGCCAATTCACCAGAAGTCGCAGGAATTATAATATTTCCAAAATCTTTTAAAAGCTTAAACGATCTTAAAGTTGAAGGGTGTTTATACATATCTAAATCCATTGCAGGAGCAAAATATACAGGACACTTTGCTGACAAATATGTTGCCAACAGTAAATTGTCACAACTGCCATTAGCCATTTTAGAAAGTGTGTTTGCTGTTGCTGGAGCTACAATAAAAAGGTCTGCCCATAGACCTAGTTCCACGTGGTTATTCCAACTGGCGTTCTCATCTTCTTCATTGGTAAATGAAGAATGAACAGGATTTTTAGAAAGTGTAGATAAGGTTAAAGGTGTAACAAAGTCTTTTGACGCAGGTGTCATTACCACTTTAACATTGGCTCCTTTTTTTATAAAAAGTCTAACTAAAGAAGCCGTTTTATAAGCGGCAATACCTGCGCTTACGCCCAATAGTATATTCTTGCCGCTTAATATTGACATTTGGAAAAATTATTCTTGAGAATCTTCCTCTGTATTTCTATAGTATATCTTATCTGTTAACCATTCTTGAATGGCTATGGCATGAGGTTTTGGAAGCCTTTCATAAAATTTAGACACCTCAATTTGTTCTTTGTTTTCAAAAATTTCTTCTAGACTGTCATTATAAGTTGCAAACTCTTCTAATTTGTCTATAAGTTCTTTTTTAATTTCCACATTGATCTGCTCTGCTCTTCTAGAAATAATCGAAATAGCTTCGTAGATATTTTCTGTTGGCTCATCAACTTGATTTCTATCGTAAGTTGTGGTGTTAACAGGAATGTTAGGATTTTTTAAATCTATCATAAAATTAAATTTTGGCTGTACTTATATTCGTGAAATTTGTTAATTGTTCATCAATAACAGAAACCATATTGTTAACTTCTTCTATATATTCTGAACCGCTATATCTTTTTAAAAAAGCATCTGCGTAAGACTTTGCAGCTTCCAAACGATTTTGCTTTTTATATTCTACACTATTAATTGCTAATTTGTAAGCTGAGTCTAATTTATAAAATAAGGCGTCTTCCAACAATTTAGACCCAGGAAAATCAAAAATAAAATTATCAAAAGCTTTTATTGAAGGTTCATAATCAGATAAGTGATTATACTGTTTAGCAATACTATAAGCTTTAAGTTCTAATTTATAATCTAATTCCTGCAACAAAGTGTTTGCTTCTGATGTATATTCAGAGTTTGGAAAAAGATTGATAAATCCTTGTAATTTTTCAATAGCTTCCTTTGTATCTTTTTGATCTTTGGTATAAACAGGAGAAAGCATGTAATAACTTTTTGCTCCAATAAATGAAACCTCTTCTATTTTTTCGCTTTGCGGATAAGAATCGGCAAATCTTTCACATTGGTAACCCGCTAGATAGTAATCTTTCATTTCATAAAACGAAAGACTATATAAATACATTAATTTTTCAGCTTGTGGTTTTCCACGGTAACCTGGTACAATTTGGGCAAATAACTTATTTGCTTTACTAAATTTACCTTCGTTGTAAAGTTCTTCTCCCATTTTAAATTTAGTGGCGATATCTTCAGACTTTAGTGCCTTTTGATATTCATTACAAGAACTTAAAATCGTAAAAAAAACAAGTATGTATAAGAATTTCTTCATTATTTTTAAACAAGTTGCAAAATTAAACTATTATTATCTAATTAAAAAATATATTTTTCTGGCTAAAATAATGGATAACAATAGGTAATCATTAGGTTTAAGTATTATTTAACGTTTGTAAATAATATTAAAAACGTTCAGCAAATTTTCTTATTTTATCCTTTAGTTGTTGCGACGCTGGAACCAAAGGTAATCTTACAAAATCTTCACATAAATTCAAAGCTTGCAAAACTGCCTTAATACCTGCAGGATTATTTTCTTCAAAAATATAACCAGTTACATCCATTAGTCTGTAATGTAATTTGTATGCTTCTTTAGCTTTGCCTTGTAAGCCAAGCCTGATCATTTCTGAAAATTCCTTTGGAAAGGCTTGCCCAATAACCGATATCACACCAGCTCCTCCAGCCAGCACTATACCAAGAGCTAGATCGTCATCACCTGAAATGATTAAAAAATCTTCAGGTTTATCTTTTAATAATTTTAAATATTGAGCAACATTGTTTCCTGCCTCTTTTATCGCAATAATATTTTCACAATCGTTAGCCAGACGTAAGGTTGTTTCTGGTTCCATGTTCTTGGATGTTCTTCCTGGTACATTATACAAAATAACATCAACAGGTGAAGCTTCTGAAATAGTCTTAAAATGCTGATATAAACCTTCTTGGGTAGGTTTGCTATAATATGGTGAAACAGATAAAATAGCATCAATATTATTTAAATCTGTAGTTTTAATTTCTTCAATTATGGCATCCGTATTATTGCCTCCAATTCCTAAAACCAAAGGAACTCTTCCATTATTAGTTTTAATAATCTTATCTGTAATTTCCTTTTTCTCTTGCTTTGTAATAGTTACACTTTCACCAGTTGTTCCACTAATCACGAGGTATTCTACTCCATTCTCAATATTGTGGTTTACAACATTAATTAAAGCATCAAAATCTACACTCAAATCTTCATTAAATGGTGTCACCAAAGCAACACCGGTACCCAAAAATTTATTATTCATTTTATATCTTCTTTAAAATGTTTAAATATCTAATTAGTTCTCTTTTAAATAAATAAAACTCCTTCAACTTTGTTTTAATGATAAAATCATTTAATCGTTGGTCTGTTTTAAGTATTCCTATTTTAAATTTTGCTTTAGACATTGCTGTTAACAACTTAAGCTCTAATATGTCTTTTTCATAATAACTAACTAAAGCATCAAATTTAATGTCTAAAAAAGATTGCAATTCTACGTTTTTAATTTTACCATTCCAACCAAAATCTTCAGAATGATAGTATGTATCCCAAAAATTGGGTGCATCTTTAATACTTTCTGTATAAGCAATGATCTTTAGTTTATTAGGTCTTACCTTAATAGCTTCAGCTAAATTTCTAAACAATTCGAAATCCTCCAATTCGTCAATGCAAAAGATAATACCTAAACTCTTTATTTTATCATTATTCACATTTAACTCTCGAGAATTTAAAATTGAATTCAGATATTTTTCATTAGATTTTTGTTTAAACCCTTTTAAAATCTTTAAAATCATTTAACTTTATGGTTTCAGGCAAAGGTAGGAAAAGTAGCCTCAAAAGATTACTAAATCATTTACGTTTTAACATGAAAATTAATGTCTTTTTTATATTCTTTTTTGTTTTGACTATTTTCTCTTGCAAGAAAGAACACTATAATTTAATTAAGATTGAAGGCAAGCAAATTGAAATTACCGATACTTTGGATTCTAATACTGAAATTCATGCCTATGTAAAACCATTTAAGGAACGTGTTGAAAGTGATTTAGATAATGTTTTGTCTTATGCTGTTCATACGTATTCCAAAAGGGATGGTGAATTTAATACGGCTATAGGTAATTTTATGGCAGATGCCGTTTATGAGCAAGCCAACCCTGTTTTTAAAAGTAGAACAGGAAAAGATATTGACATGGTCATTTTAAATCATGGAAGTATTCGTTCTATTCTTTCTAAAGGAAACATAACTACTAGAACAGCCTATGAAATTATGCCTTTTGAAAACTCTATAGTTGTTGTTGAGCTAAAAGGAATAAACGTAAATGCTTTGATAGACTATTTAACAAAAGCCAAAAGAGCACACCCAATTTCTAAACTTAAATTAACTATTGACAAAGATTTTGATGTAATTGAAGCTTTAATTAATGGAAAAGAAATAGATACATCTAACACTTACTACGTAGCAACAAACGATTATTTATACAGTGGTGGTGATAACATGTCTTTTTTTAAACCCAATGATAGTTTGTACGATTTAAATTATAAAATACGTAATGCTCTTATAGATTACTTTAAAAAAACAGATACTATCAAACCTGTTATAGACGATAGGTTTATTCAAATAAAATAAACTTATGAAACGAAGAGATTTTATTCAGCAAACAACGGTTGCAACTTCGGCTATTGGTCTAGGAGCTTTGGGTCTTTCATCATTTTCAATAGCAGAAAAAACAAAGAAAATAACCATTCTTCATACTAACGATGTACATAGTCATATAGACCCTTTTGGACCAGAAGATGGGAGAAACGCAAATAAAGGTGGTGTTGCCAGAAGAGCAAGTTTAGTAGAGAATATTAGAAAGGAAAATCCAAATACGTTATTACTTGATGCTGGTGATATTTTCCAAGGCACTCCTTATTTTAATTATTATGGCGGCGAATTAGAGTTTAAGTTGATGAGTATGTTAAAATATGATGCCGCAACTATAGGAAATCATGATTTTGATAACGGTATAGATGGTCTTTTTGCACAATTACCACATGCTAAATTCGATTTTTTATCAGCTAATTATGATTTCAAAAACACCATTTTGGATACTCATGTAAAGCCATACAAAATATTTGATCTAGAAGGTATTAAGGTTGGTGTCTTTGGTCTAGGTATTGAATTAGATGGCCTTGTTCTTGAAAGACTTTTTAAAGAAACTAAATATCTCGATCCTCTTGAAACTACTCAAGAAATGACTAGAATACTTAAAGAAGAAAAACAATGTGATCTGGTTATATGTTTATCTCATTTAGGTTATTATTACGGAGATGAATCTACCAAAATAAGCGATTTGATGTTAGCAAAAAAAACCAAGAATATAGATTTGATAATTGGCGGTCATACACACACATTTTTACCAAAACCAACAGTAGTAAAGAATGTTGAAGGTAAAAACATGCTTGTTAATCAGGTTGGGTGTTATGGAATTAATCTTGGTAAAATAGACTTCTATTTTGATTCTGACAAAAACAAAGCTGCCAATGGTACTTCAATAATTGTGTGATGTTTTTTTTTGTAAGTATTCTTGAAAAATGCGTCAAAACAAACAGAAAAGTAACATTATGAAGCATATTCCTTTTATATTAAGAATCATGGTCGCCCTAATCTTAATTCAAACCTTACGCTTTAAATTTACTGCGCATCCTGATAGTGTTTATATTTTTGAAACTGTAGGATTAGAGCCTACCGGAAGAATAGGTATTGGAATTTTAGAACTTATAGCTGGTATTCTACTTTTAATACCCAAAACGGTTTGGGCTGGAGCTATGTTGACACTTGGTCTTATTGGAGGTGCGATTTTCATGCATCTTACTCAATTAGGGATTGAAGTTAATAATGATCATGGTGTCCTTTTTATTACTGCGGTAGTTACTTTTATTCTTTCAGCTGTCATTCTGTACTTATACCGAAAAAATATTCCAATTATTGGAGCTAAACTTAAAGATTAGCTAAAGACTTAACTTTTTCATTTTTAAGCGAAGCTTGAATATAAAAAAAATAAAATGCCAAGATAGATAGAATAGAAGACGAGAAAATTAAAAGGTTTTTATCCGATATATACAAATAAGCCACCAGAATTACTTCAGAAAACACAAGACATAAAGAGCCAACAAACATTAGTAATGATTTTCTATTGTCTCTGTAAAAATAATTCAATAAAGAAACAGATAATAATATTAACATTACAATATTGTACATGAGCTCTACTAAAAACTCAAATGAAAAACTTACGAAAGGATAAACAATTTTAAGTAAGACATACACTATGTATATATTCAATGCTCCTAATACAATTAAATGAATTGAATAGTTATTCAAGACATAGTTAAAGTTTAAAGATTTCAAGACCTCTAAAATTAAGAAGACATAGGCCGCTATGTAAAGTCCATTACCCATAAAATAATCCACTTCATAAGGAATATATTCACTAATTAACGAAGTTAACTCCGAAATAGAATATAAAACCAAAAACATTGAAAAATAAAAAGTTTTACGCTTTACACTTTGAAAATACAATACAGTAAATGCAGGAATGATCAATGATCTGGTTATACATGAAAATTTGTCGTTCTCATTAAATTGAAAAATGACAAATAGTATACATAATACTATAAGAAATCCTACTAATAACTTTGTCCTACTCATAATTTAATTCAACAGTACAAGGCAAACATAAATAATTTTTTGCAATTAAACGATAAAAAAATACATTTTATCGATAAAAAGTTTAAATTATTTAATTTTTTGTAGGAATTCAGCTTCGGAAAGCAGTGTAATATTCAATTGTTCTGCTTTTTGTTTTTTACTAGGTCCCATTTTATCTCCTGCAACAATAAAGCTTGTTTTAGATGATATAGAAGAAGATACTTTGCCACCATTGTCTTCAATTAGTTTTTTAAGTTCGTCCCTCGAAACTGTTTCAAACACACCAGAAACTACGAAGGTTAAATCTTTTAAAATTTCTGTTTGATTAGCTAATTTTTCTGCTGAAATTGCTAATTGTACACCAAAACTTTTTAATTTGTCAACAATAAATCTGTTTTGTTCTGAACTAAAAAATTCTATAACACTTTCTGCTATTTTACTTCCTATTTCATCCACATTTATCAGGTCATCTTGAGTAGCTTCAGCTAAAGCATCAATATTCTTGTAATGTTTGGCTAATTTTTTAGCAACAGTTTCGCCTACATATCTAATACCTAATGCGTACAACACACGCTCAAAAGGAATTTGTTTAGATGCTTCAATACCATTAATAAGGTTTTCTGCGCTTTTTTCTGCCATTCTTTCTAGAGGAATTACTTGTTCTGTGGATAATTCATACAAATCAGAGTAATTACTTATTAAACCTTCATTAACCAAAAGTGCAACCGTTTCTCCTCCTAAACCTTCAATATCCATTGCTTTTCTAGAAATATAGTGCTGTATTCTACCTATAATTTGAGGATTACAACCATTGTAGTTCGGGCAATAATGTTGTGCTTCGCCTTCTGTTCTAACTAATTCTGTACTACATTCAGGGCAGTTAGTAATATATATTGTAGGTTCTGAATCTCGAGGTCTTTTGCTTAAATCTACAGCTATAATCTTTGGAATGATCTCACCTCCTTTTTCAACAAAAACCTCATCTCCAACTCTAATATCCAATTTTTCTATCTGATCTGCATTGTGTAAGGAAGCTCTTTTAACAGTAGTTCCTCCCAACTCTATAGGTTCTAGGTTAGCTACAGGTGTAATTGCTCCTGTTCTTCCAACTTGATAGGTTATACTATTTAATCGTGTAGAAACTTGCTCTGCTTTAAACTTGTAAGCCATTGCCCAGCGCGGTGCTTTGGCAGTATAGCCCAATTCTTCCTGTTGATACAAGCTATTAACTTTAATTACTACACCATCTATTTCATAAGGTAGATTATGTCTGTGTTTGTCCCAATAATTGATATAGTCCAAAACCTCATCAATAGAATTCACTAATTTGGCCTCATTAGGAACTTTAAAACCCCATTCCCTAGCTCTTTGTAAAATTTCAAATTGTGTATTTATACCAAGATTATTTCCTTTTATGCTATACAAAAGACATTCTAAAGGGCGTTTAGCAACTTCTGTACTATCTTGTAATTTCAGGCTTCCAGAAGCTGTATTTCTAGGATTTCTGTAGGGCTCCTCTCCAATTTCTATACGCTCCTCATTCATTTGGTTGAAACCTTCTATTGGTAAAATAATTTCACCACGTATCTCCAACTTATCTGGATAGTTCCCTTTTAATTGCAATGGAACAGATTTAATGGTTCTTACATTGTTTGTAACATCATCTCCTTGAAAACCATCACCTCTTGTAACTGCTCTTAATAATGTTCCGTTTTCATAGGTCAAACTCATAGAAGCTCCATCATATTTAAGCTCACAAGTATATTGTATTTTCCCATCTACCATTTTTTTGATGCGTTTTTCCCAATCTTCCAAATCTTCTTTAGAATAGGAGTTATCCAAAGAATACATTCTGTTTTCATGAACAACGGTTTCAAAATTCTTGGTTATTTGTCCACCAACACGTTGTGTTGGCGAATTGGCATCATAAAATTCTGGATATTTAGCCTCTAAATCCTGAAGTTGTTTGAGTTTAACATCAAACTCATAATCGCTTATAGTTGCGTTGTCAAGAACATAATAATTATAATTATGTTGTCGAAGTTCTTCGCGAAGTTGTTCTATTTGTTGTTTTGGATTCATTTATTAAAAACACATTTTACCATTCTATCCTTGCCAAAAATATCCTTTTTTAGCTCAATATCACTAAATTCATAATCTGATAGAAGTTGTTTTATTTGGTTTCCAAGATATTGATTAATTTCAAAAAACAGCTTGCCTTTATTATTCAAATTATTAACAGCAAATTCTGTGATTGCTCTATAGAATTGTAAAGGGTTGTCATCATAAACGTATAATGCCAATTCTGGTTCATAGCCTAAAACATTAGGTTTCATGTGTTGTTTTTCAGAAAACCTAACGTAAGGTGGATTAGATACTATAATGTCAAATTTTGATTCTACATTTAGTACAGAATCACAAATGGACAAAATATCAGCTTCAATGAATTCAATATTTGTATTATTCAACTCTGCATTTTTTTTGGCTATTTTTAAAGCTTCTTTAGAAACATCCAAAGCATAAACTTTAGCATTTGGTAAATTTTTAGCCAACGAAATAACTATGCAGCCTGTTCCTGTCCCTATATCCAATATTTTTAAAGACTTCTCAACTGCGCTAGAAGCGACACTGCTAATAGTCCATTCTACAAGCTCTTCTGTTTCTGGACGCGGAATTAAAGTATGCTCATTAACCTTAAATTTTAATCCGAAAAACTCTGCTTCTCCAATTATATATTGTATAGGTTCCTGTTGCTTTAATCTAGTTAAAGCTTCATTGAATTTATGATGAGTTTTTTTATCTAATTTATATTTGGGTTCTAACACTAGCGATAACCTATTTAAAGACAAATAATAATTTGTCAATAAATAGAAAAAACTATCCACCTCCTTTTCACCATAAATAGTATCTAAATGATTGTGAAATTTTTGCTGAAAGTCTTTTAAAATCATAAATCCTTAATCATCCAAACACCACAAGAATAGTGTCCTGTGTTACCCATTGGTGCATTTAAGTTCTTAAAACCAAATTTATTATATAAATGAATTGCTGCCTTAAGTTGTGAAGCAGATTCTAAATAACATTTCTTATAGCCTAATCCCTTTGCTTTATCCAAACAATGTTGTATCATTATTTTGCCAAAACCTTTTCCTCTAACTTCAGGAGAAAAATACATTTTCTGCAATTCACAAACATCATTACCTGAATCTTTTAAATGCTTTATTCCAGCTCCACCAACTACTTTACCATCAACTTCCAAAATTAAATATACTTCATTACTTTTTTGGTATGATTCAAACATCTGTGGTGTTTCTCTGTCTTCATATGCCGTGCCAACCATAGCCAAACTAAATTCTGGGAAAATGGCTCTGATAATGTTTTCAATGTCTTGATTATCTTCTTTTTTTATTGGTCTTATTATATAATTCTTCACACTAAAAAATTATGTAGTTTTGTCTCTGTGAATATACATGAAAAATATATAAATCGTTGTATTGAAATTGCCAAAAATGGGCTTGGTTCAACCAGACCAAATCCTATGGTAGGATGTGTGATTGTTCTCAACGATTGTATAATAGGTGAAGGTTTTACAAGTGCTTACGGAGGAAATCATGCTGAAGTAAATGCCATTGCTTCTGTAAAGGATCAATCTCTACTAAATGGCGCAACATTATATGTCACTCTAGAACCATGTAGTCATTTTGGTAAAACGCCACCATGTAGTGATTTAATTATTAAGCACCAAATTCCTAATGTGGTGATTGGCATCAAAGACATTAATAATAAGGTCGCTGGTAAAGGCATTGAAAAGCTAATTAAATCTGGATGCCAAGTTACAGTTGGGGTATTAGAGGATCAATGCAAAGAACATCATAAAAGATTTTTTACATTTCATAATAAAAAACGCCCTTATATTATTTTAAAATGGGCACAAACACAAGATGGATTTATTGCTCCATTAACAAAAGATAAAAAAGAGCCTGTTTGGATAAGTAATGTATATTCAAGGCAATTAACACATAAATGGAGAACTGAAGAGCAAGCCATAATGGTTGGAGTAAATACAATTCTGCAAGATAATCCAAGCTTAACTGCAAGAGATTGGAAAGGACAAAATCCTTTAAGAGTTGTACTTGATAAAAATGAGATGCTTTCAAAAGATTATAATGTTTTTAATAATAAAGCTGGAACACTTCTAATTAAAGAATCCGATGCTGAAGCCATTTGTAAAAAATTATATCAAAACAACATCATTTCAGTAATTGTTGAAGGTGGTGCCAAAACATTACAATTGTTTATTAATTCTAATATTTGGGATGAAGCCAGAATATTCACTGGAAATGTTGAATTTGGTGAAGGAATAAAAGCTCCTCTTTTTTCCGGAAAGTTAATTTCTGAAAAACATATAGAAAAGGATGTTCTGAAAATCTACTTTAACAACTAACTCTTGACTGAAAAAGATACATTCAAAACCATTATAAAACCTTCTGAAGAAGTTTTATTTAAAGACAAGAATAGTAAGTTTTTTGGTTATGCTTTTCCTATAAGTACAGAAGATGATACAAAAGAAATTCTATCCACAGTAAAGAACTATCATCATAAAGCTCGGCATTGGTGTTACGCTTATCAAATAGGAACCGAAAATTTTACCTATAGAGTAAATGATGATGGCGAACCCAGTAATTCTGCTGGAATGCCAATTTACAAACAAATACAGTCTTTTGAACTTACCAACGTTTTAATTGTAGTTGTAAGATACTTCGGTGGTATAAAATTAGGTGTAAGTGGATTGATAAATGCTTACAAAACATCTGCACAAATGGCATTGGAAACATCCAGAATTATCGAGAAAACGATAGACGTTCAGTATTTAATTTCATTTGAATATGAAATAATGAATACAGTTATGCGTATAATAAAAGAGCGAAACCTAAACATTGTAAACCAAAAACTAGAGTTAAACTGTGAAATTATTATCTCGATAAGAAAAAGTGAAGCAGAAAAAGTGATAGAAATTTTTGAAACTTCATTTAAAGTTGGAATAAAAAAATTATAAATTATCCTTTAAACAATCTAAAATAAATTTTGGAGCTCTTAATGGTCGTTTAGATTTTGTGTCCAGAAATGCTAAAACTGTATTTGCGGTTGTAATAATTTCATCTTGTTCGTTTGTAATTTCATACTCAAATTCTATGGTTGCCATAGGCATTTTTTTAAGTTGAGTTTTTACCTTAATTACATCATCATAATAGGCTGATTTTTTGAAATTTAAAGTCAAAGAAACTACAGGTAAAATGAGTCCATCTTCTTCCATTTTTTTATATGAAATCCCAAGCTTACGCAACCATTCAATTCTAGCCATTTCCAGATATAATGCATAATTGGAATGATGTACAATTCCCATTTGATCAGTTTCTCCATATCTCACTCTTATTTGTATTTCATCGATTTTCATAAATGTATTTGGATATTTTTTTGTAGTTTGTAGGATGGTTTTAAACATGCAAAAAAAATTCTAGAAATTCAATAGCAAATCATTTTTTTTTTTAGAATTTTGTTCACATATTTGTCATGCTATAAAATCAACAGAGAATCCGCTTCTCTTTTTAGTAAACTAACTAATAAATCATAAGTATTAATAATGAGTGTAACTGCGCAAACGGTATGGAATAATTGTCTTGAATTCATAAAAGATAACATCCAACCGCAAGCTTATAAAACTTGGTTTGAACCAATAATTGCAGTTAAACTTTCAGACAATGCTTTAAGTATTCAGGTTCCTAGTAAATTCTTCTATGAATGGCTTGAAGAACATTATGTAAAAATCTTAAAGGTTTCATTAACAAAAGAGTTAGGAGAAAATGCCAAATTGGTGTACATCATTAAAATGGAGAACACATATGGCAACAAGCAACCTTTTACAGAAAAGATTCCAAGTTCTAACAGAACACATGTAAAATCGCAAGATATAGATATTCCTCTTAATAATAAGAGTCCAGAATTAAGAAACCCTTTTGTTATTCCTGGTATTAGAAATGTAAAAATTGAGTCTCAACTCAATCCAAATTATAATTTTGAAAATTTTTTAGAAGGTGATTCTAATAGATTGGCTAGAAGTGCAGGTTTAGCTGTTTCTGCAAAACCAGGAGGAACCTCCTTTAATCCTTTATTAGTATTTGGGGGAGTTGGTTTAGGAAAAACGCATTTATCCCATGCTATAGGTGTTCAAATAAAAGACAAATACCCAGACAAAACAGTATTATATATTTCAGCCGAAAAATTTACACAGCAATATATTGAGTCTGTAAAAAAGAATAATAGAAACGACTTTATTCATTTTTATCAAATTATTGACGTGTTAATTATTGATGATGTTCAATTTTTTTCTGGAAAATCTGGAACACAAGATGTATTCTTCCATATTTTCAATCATTTGCACCAAAATGGTAAGCAAGTTATTTTGACTAGTGATAAAGCTCCTGTGGACATGCAAGATATTGAACAGCGTTTACTATCTCGATTTAAATGGGGTCTTTCTGCAGAATTACAAAGTCCTGACTTTGAAACCAGAGTTTCTATATTAAAGAACAAATTATATCGTGATGGCGTTGAAATGCCAGACGAAATCATTGAATATGTTGCTAAAAACATAAAAACCAATGTTAGAGAGCTTGAAGGTGCTATTATTTCATTAATTGCTCAATCATCCTTTAATAAAAAGGAGATCACCATAGATTTAGCTAAACAAGTCGTTGAAAAATTTGTAAAAAACACTAAACGAGAAGTCTCTATAGATTATATCCAAAAAGTGGTTTCAGATTATTTCCAAATGGATGTAGATACACTACAATCTAAAACTAGAAAGAGACATATTGTTCAAGCCAGGCAATTGGCTATGTTCTTTGCAAAGAAATATACTAAAGCTTCATTGGCAAGTATTGGTTCACAAATTGGAAAACGTGATCACGCTACAGTACTACATGCTTGTAAAACTGTTGACAATCTATCTTCAACAGACAAACAGTTTAGAAAGTATGTTGAAGATTTAAACAAAAAACTTTCGGTTTAAATTCATTCAAAAATGGTTAAAATTCTTATGGTTTGTCTTGGCAATATTTGTCGGTCGCCATTAGCTGAAGGTATCTTAAGGTCAAAACTCCCTGAAAATTCTTTTTTTGTTGATTCGGCTGGTACAGCCAATTATCATATTGGAAATCCTCCAGATAAAAGATCTGTTGCAGTTGCTAAAAAGTATGGTATCAATATTTCGCATTTAAAAGGCCGACAATTTAGGCAGTCTGATTTTGACACCTTTCACTATATTTTTGTAATGGATGAGTCTAATTACAATAATGTTATATCGCTGGCTAGAAATAAAAATGATATCGATAAGGTTCAATATATACTAAACGAGATTTATCCTAACCAAAATTATAGTGTGCAAGACCCATATTATGGTGGAGAATCTGGTTTTGAAAGTGTTTTTAAAATGCTAGATGAGGCTTGTGGCATTTTAGCACAAAGATTAACCAAAAATTAGTCGATCTCATTTATATGCTTTTTTTGTAATTTGTAAAATGAAACTTCCTGAATTTCCATGCCATGAAGAATGTAACCTTACTTTTGTTATTTGTCTCATATCTATTAAATGCTCAAAACATCCAAATTGAACCGTTTTCAACCGGTCTAAATAATCCTGTAAACATCAAACATGCTGGTGATGACAGGCTATTTATAGCTGAAAGGGCTGGTTATATCAGAATTGCAAATATTGATGGCACCGTAAACGCAACACCCTTTTTAGACATAGACACAAAAGTTTCCAATAATGGTGGAGAACAAGGTTTATTAGGCATTGCATTTCACCCAAATTATACTACGAACGGTTATTTTTATGTAAACTATATTAATAATAGTGAGAATACAGTAATTTCAAGGTTTACAAGAAGTGCTCTCAATACAGCTGACCCAACTTCTGAACTAATATTACTTACCATAACACAGCCTTTTGGAAATCATAATGGTGGTGATATGGCGTTTGGTGCTGATGGCTATCTCTATATTTCTAGTGGAGATGGTGGTTCAGGTGGTGATCCACAAGATAATGGTCAAGATTTAACGACATTATTAGGAAAGATTTTAAGGATAGATGTAAATAATACAGATCCTGGTAAAAACTATGCCGTTCCAAATGATAATCCTTTTATTGGCAGTGGTTCTGCGCTGGATGAAATCTGGGCTTTTGGACTGAGAAACCCTTGGAAATTTTCATTTGATAGAACAACCTATGACTTATGGATAGCTGATGTAGGACAAATGAACTATGAAGAGGTTAATATGGCAATTCCTTCAATTTCTTCATTAGGCCTCAATTATGGTTGGAGATGCTATGAAGGTAATTCAACATACAATACAACAGGATGCGCAGACCCAGGTACTATGACTTTCCCAATTGCAGAATATAGTCATTCAGGAAGTGGTGTTTTTAAGTGTTCGATTACTGGAGGTTACAGGCACAGAGGAATTTCTCAAACTAGTTTGAACGGCCTTTACTTTTTTGCAGACTATTGTAGTGATGAAATTGGTATTTTGGAACAATCTGGCATGAGTTGGAATATGTCATTTACTCAACAATACAGCGGAAATGGTTGGAGTTGCTTTGGTGAAGATATCAATGGAGAACTTTATTTAGCTGGCGTTGATTCCGGCAATGTGTTCAAAATAATTGATGCCAGTTTAAGTACTGAAAATCATCAACTTCCAAGAATCAAGATGTATCCAAATCCAGCTAAAGATGAAGTGAATTTTAATTTATCAGATGCTTTTTCAAATATTGAATCAATAAGTATCTATACAATTCAAGGTAAGCTTATAAAATCTATTACTAACTTTACAAATCTAATATTTACTTTGCCAGTAAGTTCTATTTCACAAGGAGTATATTTAATTGAAATTATGAATAGCAAAGGATTTAAAGAAGTTAAAAAGCTTATTATAAATTAATTATGAGTAATAATTTAGGCAAACTATATCTAATTCCTACACGTTTAGGCGATAATCCTCCTTTAGAAGTGCTTCCTATTTCTGTAAAAAAAATAATTGAGCGAATAGATTATTACATTGTAGAGAATGAAAAATCTGCAAGAGCATTTATAAAAAAAGTACATTCCAGAAAGTCTCAATCTTCATTAAATTTATTTAAGTTAAATAAATTTACAGATGTTTTAGATCTTCCAAAGTTTTTAGAACCATGTGCTAATGGTGAAGATGTAGGTTTACTATCGGAAGCAGGTTGTCCAGGAATAGCTGATCCAGGAGCAGATATTGTTAACATTGCACATCAAAAAGATATAAAAGTTATTCCTCTAGTTGGACCTTCTTCTATCCTTTTGGCTATGATGGCTTCTGGCATGAATGGCCAAAATTTTGCTTTCAATGGTTATTTACCAATAGATATACAAGATAAAAGGAAAGAACTCAAACGATTAGAGCGACTTTCTTTTGATAATAATCAATCGCAAATTTTTATTGAAACTCCATATAGAAATAACAAAATGCTTGAAGACCTTTGCAATATTTTGGATCAAAACACCAAAATATGTGTTGCTACAGACATTACTCTATCTTCAGAATTTATAAAAACAAGAACAGCAATTGAATGGCAAAAAAATATTGTAGACCTACATAAGAGACCTACAATATTTATAATTCATAAATATTAAATATTTCTTAGCTTTTAGATTGTTGTAGCTTTTGCAAATCTGTTAGGTTTAGCAAAAGATGTATCGTAACCAGAAAACTTTTTCATATAATATTGTATGCTCGTTCCATAACCATCTGTAAAACCAACAGCGCCATAACTTCTTAAGTATTTTTTTACACTACCAGCTCCTGCTAAATGAGCAGCAGCCAAAATACCAGACTCGGTAACAACAACACCATTGATACGCTTACCAACAAATTGTTTGATATCCCGTCTTAAAATCCATTTATTACGCTCCAAATTAGCTATAAACGCTTTTTCTTGAAGTTCTGGATTATTTAAAAATAAGTTAGGATTATTAATGCCAATCATTTTTAATGTTTCTTTTCCAAACTGATATTTTCCTAAATAACCAAAAGTGTTTACAGTAAAGTAGTCTCCTCCAGATTCCTTAAAGGCTAAAGCCTCTTTAAAACCAATAAAGCATTTATTTAAATAAGGAGAATAGGCTGTATTAGGCTCAATAAATGATACGGAATTATCGGCTAAATCTTCACCTTGAGAAACCGTATAATTTAACATCATTCCTTTAGTCGAGTATTTGCTCAAATCAATCGATTCATCTTTAGAAAACGAAACAAACAATAATGAATAATATATTGTAAGCGATAGGGCAAAAAAACTTGCAATATTTTTTATCATAATCTTTAAAATTTCTTCAGCATTTTTACTAGAAATATGCTTGAAAATTTGAGCCGGCAAAATTATAATTTTTTTCAATTATTTCAAAATTACTCGTTTAAGTGATCTTTTTAATAGTAGAATAGATGAAATGCAACCCTATTTTTATTAAATTCAATGGTAGGAAATGGGACTTTAAATACGTTTAAAACATCTAAAATGGATCTCAGAAGGTGCGAATTTGTTTTGATCTTTGTTAGGTCGATATCTAGACTTAAATAATACTGTCTAACCCTATCGCTATCTTCAATTAGCTCATTATCAGAATTTTCAATTCCATACAACATACCTTCAGCTCCATAGCCTACGGCAACATTAAGCCATTTTGGCAATTTTGCTTCTTTAAAAAACGAATGAATATTGGCACTTAACCAGTATGTTTGCCCGTTATAGTCTTTTAAAACCTGCTCTGAAAAGGAATCTCCTAGTTTTTCTGGGTTCATAGAAGCATATTTTGTTTGATGAAATGAGTATTTTAAGGCAATTCTTTGCTCTTCCCACAATAATTCTTGAGAAATATAGAGTCCTGTACCTACTGCATTGGCAGCAATATCTCCCCATGAAAATCCCCATTCTTCAGAAAACCCATCGAGTACTTCAATAGTAGTCAAAAATACAAAACCCAGAGTGCCACCATAAATAAGTTGTTCTTTTTTATCAACACCGCTCCAATTCAGAATATTTGCTCCAAATCTTCCCAATTGATAAGACGTGAAAACATGTCCAAACTTATCTATCTGAAGCCATTCTTCGTTATCATTAAGCACATGAAATTTTGATCTTGGATAATCGTTGTACCAAAGTTCATTTAAACCTATTAATGTTATTCCAGCCAAAGTGGCTTCGGTAATAACAACAGCATTGCGTCTAGGCTTATTTAAAGTGTCACTTGGTTTTAAAAAATTGTTGATTTTTGATTGTGAAAACGTACTCAAACAAAAAAAAATAAATAAAAAGAAACAAATACAGTATTTACGATATTGCATTATCTTTTTATTCCTTGCTTGTTTATCCAATTCACATACTCCTGTCTATTTCTATTATGTTGTGATAAGGTCTTTGCAAATTTGTGATATCCAAAACGATTTATATCAACAACAAAATAGTAATAGTCATGTTTTTCATAATTTAAAACTGCATCTATAGCAGAAATGTCCGGCATGGTAATTAAACCTGGTGGAAGGCCAGCATACTTGTAAGTATTGTAAGGCGAATCGAGTTCTAAATCTTTAAATAAAACCCGTTTAATAATCTGATTGAAATTTCCACTTTTTTCTTTAATAGCAAAGATAACCGTTGGATCGGCTTGTAAAGGCATACCTCTTTTCAATCTGTTGATGTAAACACCTGCCACTCGTGGTCTTTCTTCTGCTTTTGAAGTTTCTTTTTGTACAATAGAAGCTAAAGTAATCACCTCTTTTGGTGATAAATTAATGCTTTTAGCTTTTTGCAATCTATTTTCATTCCAGAATTTATGATATTCTGTGAGCATACGATCTCTAAATTTTTCAGCAGAAGTATTCCAGAAAAATTCATAACTATTTGGAATAAACATACCTAAAGCAGTTTTTTTATTAAAACTGTTGGCTTCTAAAAATGTAGAGTCTAACATTGAAGCAAGAATAGAGACACTATCGGCTTCTAATTGATTAGAGATACGTCCAGCTAAATCTTCTAAAGTTTCCTGATTATTAAAAGAAAGCTGGATTGGAATATTATTACTTCTAATGGAGTTAATAATGTCATTATTGTTCATTCCTTTTTTAATGACATATCGTCCAGCTTTTATATTGGATACATATTGCTTCCTATTTGCCAGAGCATCAAATGCATCCATATCTTTTAATAACGGAAAAAGAATTTCTCTTACATCGTGATAATTGGAGTTTGTTCGTATGTAAATGTAGGCTTCATCATTAGTAAAGGCTGTATTGTCTACAAACATTGTACTGTAAACAAAATAGGCGAAATAAGCAGCGGCAACTAAACCTAGTAGTGCAATAGCAACAATAATCTTTTTGATATACATTTACTTGTTAATACGTTGAAATAAATATTCGTTTTTAAATGATTTGTTAGAAAAGTTCCAATCTTTTTTCAAACCCCCTTCTTCAAAATTTTGACTCTTAAAAAGCTTGATACTAGCTTCATTATTTTCAGCAATATTACAGTACACCTGATGTAAGTTTAAACGACTAAAACCATAATTAACCAATAACTCTAAAGCTTCAGCTCCATAACCTTTGCCTCTATCTTCAGATTTTTTGATTATAATTCCTATTCCTGCTCTTTTGTTTTTAAAATCAAAGTCAAAAAAATCTATTAAACCCAATGGTTCATCTTTATAACTAGAAATCATTAATCTTAATTGTTTGACTTCATAAATATCTTTATGGGCATTTTCTAAATACTGCTTAATCACATATCTGGAATATGGAGTTTGTGTTGAGCTTAATTCCCAGAAATCTTCATCATTCTCAATTTTAAAGATAAAATCCAAATCTTCAGGTTCTAAAGCTCTTAAGTAGATATGTTTTCCTTTTAATGTTACCATGAAACTTCACCTTTATAAACAAATTCTGCTGGACCAATTAACCAAACATTGTTATAAGCTCCTTTGTTTTCATCAAAAGACACTTTTAAGCTGCCTCCAGGTGTAAGTAAAGTAATTAGATTCTTTTCTGTTTCTCCAATATAATGCATCGCAATCGCTACTGCCGTAACACCAGTACCACAGGATAGTGTTTCATCTTCAACACCTCTTTCATATGTTCTAACAGAATAATTGTCAGTGTCTATTGCTTCGACAAAATTAACATTAACACCTTCTTTTTTATACAAATTACTAAACCTAATTGTTGATCCTTCAGTTTTTATATCTAAATGCTTTAGGTTTTCTTGAAATTGAACATGATGTGGAGATCCTGTATCTAAAAAAACAAAGTCATCATTCATTTGAATACCTTGAACATTATGCATTTGTAGCTTCACCAAACCATCTTCAATAATTGCTTTATGCAAACCATCAACAGCTTCAAAAGTGGCTTCTGCTTTTACAATCCCTAAATATTTTGCAAATGCAACAATACAGCGACCACCATTTCCACACATGGTACTTTCGTTACCATCAGCATTATAATACACCATCTTAAAATCGGCAGAATTATGATTTTCCAACAAAATTAAGCCGTCAGCTCCAATGCCAAAACGTCTGTCACATAATCGTTTAATGAGTTTGGTATTGTTTTTGTCAAAAATATCTTGACGATTATCAATAATCACAAAGTCATTTCCAGTTCCTTGATATTTATAAAAAGTATGCATCATAACAAAGCACAAATATATAAATATTAAACTGGATTATGGGTTGTTAAATCATCGTTAAAGTTGATGTTAAATAGTCGTTAAAGTAAATATGAAAATTCAATAAATATTTAATTTTAATCGTTATAATTTTGAACTTAAACTGTTTTACATTATGAAAAAGATTTTTGGATTAGTACTTGTTTCAGCATTAGGTGGAATTTTAACTTTAAGTGCTTACAAGATTTTTTTAGAACCTAAAAGCGATATGGTCGTCGCAACAACTGAACAACCAACTTTTTTGCCAACAAACCATACGGTTAGTAACATATACGATACAGCCGTTCCGAGCAATTTTGTAGAGGCAGCAGAAAAAGCCGTACATTCAGTAGTACATGTTAAGAACACAGCTATTGTGGGCAGTCCAACGACATTACAAGATCTGCTATTTGGTAGAAGTTCACAAAGGCAGCAAATAGGAACAGGCTCTGGTGTAATTGTTTCACCAGATGGATATATTATCACTAACAATCATGTTATAAATGGTTCTCAAGCACTTTCCGTAACACTTAATAATAATAAAACATATAATGCCGAAATTATTGGATCCGATGCCAAAACAGATATTGCGCTACTAAAAATTGTAGCGGATGAAGATTTAGAATATGCTACTTTTGGAGATTCAGATCAGGCCAAAATCGGTGAATGGGTTCTAGCAGTCGGTAATCCTTTCAATCTTACATCTACAGTAACAGCTGGTATTATTAGTGCAAAATCTCGCGATTTAAGCGGTTCTAGTTATCAATCTTTTATTCAAACAGATGCCGCTGTAAATCCAGGCAATTCGGGTGGTGCTTTAGTAAATACAAAAGGAGAACTTATTGGAATTAATACTGCTATTACTTCTCAAACAGGTTCATATATCGGTTATTCTTTTGCAGTGCCAAGCAACATTGCTAGAAAAGTTATAGAAGACATTATGGAGTATGGTAATGTACAAAACGGTATTCTAGGAGTTACAGGTGGATCACTCAATAGTAAATCCGCTGAAGAGCTTGATATTAATACTACTGAAGGTTTTTATGTAAGTGAAGTTGTAGAAGACTCTGGTGCAGACAAGGCTGGTGTTAAAAGTGGTGATATCATTACCAAAATAGATAATGTAAAAATTTCAAAGTTTGCTGATTTAAGAGGCTATCTAGGTACGAAAAGACCAGAAGATGTTGTTAAAGTTTCTGTACTACGAAATGGAGATATTAAAGTATTGCCTGTAAAACTCTCGAGAAATGAAACTGTTTTCGTTCCAGTTATAGGAGTTCTGAAAAATGCTAATAAAAATGAACTTAAAAAATTTGGTGTAAATAATGGTCTTAAAATATCTAGGTTAAGCGACCGTTATAAAGATTATTGGAAGAACAACGGTATAAAAGAAGGTTGCATTATTACAGCAATTAACGACGTTAAAGTAAAATCTGTAGATGATGTTGAACAGATTATGAGCGGTAGAAGCGATTATGAGCCATTAAGAATTGACCTTATCAATTTAAATGGCGAAAAAGAGCGATACAATTTCAAGTAGTTTAGCTTGATTATTCTTGTTACAATTACTTAACCCTCTAATTAAAATTAGAGGGTTTTTTTTGTTAAAATTGTTTACGAAAACGTTTGAAATAAACTAATTTTGCGCAAAATTTAACAACGCAAAACATTATCAGCAAATGAGTTTTAATACAACTTATGAAAAAGAGTTGGCTTTTCAAGCTGACAGAAGAAGAGCAACGGTAGAATTTATAAAAATTGTGAGTGATTTGTGGTATGACAAATCAATTGAGTTAGTTCTTTTCAGAAATCAATTGATCGACAGAAATGTAAGTCAGATTTTGAACCTTCATGCTTATGCTGGCGAATTTGTTCAAAAACCAATTTCAATTTTTGATTCGGTAGAAATTGCTCAAGCCATCAAAACATTAGATGTTCCGCCTGCAAAATTGGATATTGGTAAACTTACCTATGAATATCATATTGAAGATAAGAAATATGGCAATGCCACATCCTTTGTAGCTAACAAACTTAAAGATGCTAATAAGAATGGTACAATAGAACCAAAAGATGTAATTCTTTATGGTTTTGGTAGAATTGGTAGATTGGTTGCTCGTGAATTAATGACTAGAACAGGCAAAGGCAGTCAACTACGATTAAGAGCTATTGTAACTCGTGGTGAAATAAATGAGACCATTTTAGAAAAGAGAGCTTCCCTTTTAAGAAATGATTCCGTGCATGGTGAATTTCCAGGAACCGTTATTGCAGACCTTAAAAACAGTGCATTAATCTTAAGTGGTACTACAGTAAAAATGATTTCTGCTAATGCTCCCGAAGATATTGATTACACAAAATTTGGTATCAATAATGCTTTAGTTATAGATAATACTGGAGCCTTTAGAGATGAAGAGGCATTAAAAAGACATTTAGCATCAAAAGGGGTTGAAAAAGTATTACTAACTGCTCCTGGAAAAGGAATTCCAAATATTGTTCATGGCGTTAATCACAATGAGTATAATCCTGATAAAGTCAATATTTTTTCGGCAGCATCATGTACTACAAATGCCATCACCCCAATTTTGAAAGCCGTTGAAGATTCTTTTGGAGTAAAAAACGGGCATTTAGAAACTATTCACGCCTACACAAATGATCAAAATTTGGTGGACAACTTTCACAAAAAATATCGTCGTGGTAGAGCTGCAGCATTAAATATGGTGATAACAGAAACAGGTGCTGGCAGAGCTGTGGCAAAGGCCTTACCAAGTTTAGAAGGCAAACTAACATCTAATGCCATTAGAGTTCCTGTTCCAAATGGTTCTTTGGCTATTTTAAATTTGGAACTTGAAAATTCTACTTCTTTAGAAGGTTTTAATACCATTATAAAAAAGTATGCCCTGGAAGGTGATTTGGTTGAACAGATAAAATTCGAATTGAGTGACGAGCTTGTATCAAGTGATATTGTTGGTAGTTCGGCACCTTCAATTTATGACAGTAAAGCAACAATAGTGTCTAATAATGGTAAGAATGTTGTACTATATATTTGGTATGATAATGAATATGGCTACAGCCATCAAGTTATCCGATTGGCAAAATATATCGCCAAAGTAAGACGTTATACATACTATTAGTAAACAATAATCTAAAGCATTATTCTTTGCGTATATAAATTGGCCTCAATAAAAAGAGGCTTTTTATTGAATTAAACTATATAAGTAAACATTATTTTATAAATTCGTAAAAACATATTCAACCAAAAAAACTCCCGAATGAATCAATTTAAATTTATTGCATTAATCTTTTTAATATTAATTAGTTCTGTAAATACCTACGCACAATCAAATCAAGAACCAAGTCAGGAAGAAGAAACACTTTCTTTAAATAGCGGAAGCATTGATAATCAATTTGAATTTATTATTCGACGTTCAAACAGGTATCAAGATTACAAGGTTGTAAAAACCAACTGGTTGTATACTTTGAAATCTCATGTAATAGACTCACTTAAAGCTGTTCATGATGAACTTGACAGTACAAATTTAGTTGTTTCAGAACAGCAAAAAGAAATAAACGATTTAAAGGCTAACTTATCTACAACACAAACATCGCTAGATGCCACTAATAAGGAAAAAGATAGTATGACTTTGTTTGGTATGCAAATGAGTAAATCGGGTTACAATATGCTCATGTGGGTTATAATTGCTGGTTTATTGGCTCTTCTGGTATTTTTTATTTACAAGTTTAAAAATAGCAACTCTGTTACAAAACAAGCTAAAAATGCTCTTGCAGAAATCGAAGAAGAATTTGAAGAACATAGAAAAGTTGCACTTGAAAGAGAACAAAAAGTAAGGCGCCAACTTCAAGACGAAATCAACAAACAAAAAACTTCGAATTAAAAATCCTATTTAAATAATTTAAAAATCTGTAATTTCACTTACAGATTTTTTTTATTTTGAACATTATTGAAGCCAACACCGAACACGTTAATGATTTAGTATTATTATTTGATTCTTATAGAATTTTTTATGAACAAGAATCAGATAAAGAAAGTGCTAAACAGTTTTTACAAGATAGAATAACTAAAAACCAATCCGTAATCTTTATCGCTTACATTGATGATGTTGCCGTTGGTTTTACACAGTTATATCCTAGTTTTTCATCTGTCTCAATGAAGAGAAGTTATATTCTTAATGATCTCTATGTACACAAAGACTATAGAAAAAAAGGAGTAGGATCTGCATTATTAAATAAAGCTAAAGAGCATTGTAAAGTGAAAAATTATAAAGGTCTTGGGTTGCAAACCGGTATAGAAAATCCAGCTCAATTTTTATACGAACAATTGGGTTGGGAAAAAGAACCCTATTTGGATTATTATTGGACAAACAAGTAAACTTTATAAAAATCATAGAATGCATTCTTCAAGATTAATCATAATAGCTTCTTTTTTGATAATCCATGGTTGTGCTAAACAAACATCATCTTCCACAAAGCATTGGTTTAAAGGGAATCTTCATACTCATTCTTATTGGAGTGATGGAGATGAATTTCCTGAATTAATCATGGATTGGTACAAAGCAAATAATTATAATTTTGTTGCACTGTCTGATCATAATATTCTCGCAGAAGGAGATAAATGGGTAACTATCAATGATGATAGTATTCATCTACAAGGTTTTAACAACTATCTTAAAAATTACGGGGAAGAATGGGTGAATTACAAAGTGGATTCTGGTCAAATCAATGTAAAATTGAAAACTCTAGAAGAATACCAAAACCGATATGAAGAACAAGGCAAGTTTTTGATTATTAAATCCGAAGAAATTACTGACCATTATAAAAACAAGCCAATCCATCTTAACGCAACCAACATTCAAAATCTTATAGAACCACAAGGAGGAAATAGCGTTATTGAAGTGCTTCAAAATAATATTGATGCAGTAATCAACCAACGTGAAGCAACAGGAACTCCCATGATTCCACATGTTAATCACCCCAATTTTGGCTATGCAATAGGTCTACAAGATATGGTTGCTTTGAGAGGCGAGCGCTTTTTTGAAATATATAATGGTCATCCTATGGTTCATAATTTTGGAGATTCTATCCATATCTCTACAGAAGAAATGTGGGACCTTATTAATATTGCTTACATCAAAAACAATAAACCAATAATGTACGGACTAGCAACAGATGATTCACATCATTACCACAATAATGGAAGTCAATGGAGTAATGCAGGTAGAGGTTGGATTATGGTAAGGTCGAATGAACTTAATCCAAAATCGTTAATTGAGGCTTTGGAGGAAGGAGAATTTTATTCAAGTACTGGTGTTGAACTAAATGATATTAATTTCGATAATAATGTGATTTCTATAGATGTAAAAAAAGAAAAAGATTTAAACTATAAAATATCCTTTATTGGATGTAAAAAAGGAAAAACTATCCCAGAAGAGTTAATGATTGTTGAAGGAAATAAAGCTAGTTTTAAAATTACTAATGATATCCTTTTTGTAAGATGCAAAGTGATTTCATCAAAATTACATAGAAATCCCATTGAAAATTTGTTGTATGAATCTGCATGGACACAACCTATAGTAGTCAATTCAAAATAATTTATCTTTGCATTACTTAAAGCATTTGTAATGCGTATAGATATCATCACAGTTTTACCAGAATTACTTAAAAGTCCTTTTGAAGCTTCTATTTTAAAACGTGCCATAGAAGCCAATTTGGTAGAAGTACATACACATAATCTTCGTGATTATACAACAGACAATTACAAATCTGTTGACGACTATCAGTTTGGTGGTGGTGCAGGAATGGTCATGATGGTAGAACCTATTGACAAATGCATTACCAAACTAAAATCTGAAAGAGATTACGACGAGATTATCTACATGACACCTGATGGAGAAACTTTAAAGCAAAGCATTGCCAACGAAATGTCTTTAAAAAAAAATATCATAATTCTTTGTGGACATTACAAAGGTGTAGACCAACGTGTACGCGACCATTTTATAACACGAGAAATATCTATTGGTGATTATGTGTTATCTGGAGGAGAACTTGGTGCTGCAGTTTTTTGTGACGCTATTATTAGATTAATCCCTGGAGTTCTTGGTAATGAGACTTCAGCATTAACAGATTCATTTCAAGACAATTTATTAGCACCTCCAATTTATACCAGACCAAGAGAATATAAAAGTTGGAAAGTACCAGATTTACTCTTCAGTGGAAACTTTCCAGAAATTGAAAAATGGCGAGAAGAACAAGCTTACCAGCGAACAAAAGATAGAAGGCCTGATTTATTGAATGATTAAACGGTTTTAAAAATTATAATTTTTAATTGTTCATTATTAATTATTAATTATCTTTGCAGCCAATTTCGGATTAACCTCTGGCGAAAATCGTGAATGTTGTTACGGATAAATATTTAAATCAATTAAAAATGGAATCTTTAGTAAAATTTGTACAAGACGAGTTTGTAACAAAAAAGGACTTCCCAGAATTTGGAGCTGGAGACACAATCACAGTGTACTACGAAATTAGAGAAGGTGATAAGGTACGTACACAGTTCTTTAGAGGTGTGGTTATTCAAAAAAGAGGAACAGGTGCTTCTGAAACTTTTACTATTAGAAAAATGTCTGGAACTGTAGGTGTGGAGCGTATATTTCCAATCAACATGCCAGCTTTACAGAAAATTGAGATCAATAAAAGAGGTAAAGTACGTAGAGCACGTATATATTACTTCAGAGGTCTTACAGGCAAAAAAGCTAGAATTAAAGAAAGAAGACGTTAACAAACGTTTAATATCTCTGAAAAGCCTTGACAAATCAAGGCTTTTTTTATTAACAATTGTTAATAATTACGGTTTATAATTGGTGAATATCTAATTGCTATAAAAATTTGCAAATTTGAATTCTTGATATATATTAGCAGAAGGATTTAACAACAACGCAAGTTGGTTTTATTTGAAAAAGTAAATTTGAGTTAGGTTCTTATAAAGCAACGTTCTTTATATATAATTGTTTTTTGAGGTTTAGAAGCAGCACGTGTAGGCGTGTGGAAGCAGAAGAACCAAGATGCTGTAAGAAGAGCTAGATGTGCAAGCAGAGAGCAAACTGGAACAGTTGAAAGTTTCCAAAAACAAGAGAGACGAAAGGAAATCTTGAAAAAGGAAGCAATGTTTGAAAATAAGTTTGACGTGAAAACGAAAAATAAGTAATCAAACATCAAGAAAAACAATTAGACGGAAACGATTTGGTAACATGTCAATACATTTTGAAAGTTACAACACAAAACGTTTCTTGAAATAGTGAAAGCTTGAATTGAAAAGTTTAAGACGAAAGTGTTAAATGAGTTAGTAGAAATACTAAATAGATCACGCAAGAACTATTTCATAGAAAGCCATGTCAGAGTAGTTAAGTCTACAGTGATATGGCTTTTGTCTTTTAAAAAAATACCTGTTTTAGTGTAATAATTTTTCTCCAATCTACATTCTAAATACACTTATTCCCTATTCATTTTTGTATATTTGCAATTCGAAAAAACATAACCTTTAGTATCTACTAGAAATAA
Organism: Gilvirhabdus luticola; assembly: GCF_040117515.1. Classification (NCBI taxonomy): domain Bacteria; kingdom Pseudomonadati; phylum Bacteroidota; class Flavobacteriia; order Flavobacteriales; family Flavobacteriaceae; genus Gilvirhabdus; species Gilvirhabdus luticola. The sequence continues at coordinate 7,321 of NZ_JBEEEN010000010.1, read as the reverse complement.
TCTATTACATGTCTAATCATTCTACGATAATTTATACAAAAACAGATGAAGCTCCAGCTTTAGCCACCTATTCTCTATTACCAATTGTTCAATCATTTGTTTCAACAGGAGGCATACAAATAGAAACCAAAGATATTTCATTGGCAGCTAGAATTTTGGCTAATTTTCCAGACTACCTTTCTGAAGAACAAAAAGTTACTGATGCTTTATCTGAATTAGGAGAATTGGCAAAAAAACCAGAGGCTAACATTATTAAACTACCTAATATTAGCGCGTCAATTCCACAATTAAAAAGTGCTATTTCAGAACTACAATTGTTAGGATATGATATTCCTAGTTATCCAGAGGAGCCTGAAACTGAAATTGAAAAAGAAGTAAAAGCAAGATACGATAAGATAAAAGGTAGTGCAGTTAATCCTGTTTTAAGAGAAGGGAATTCAGATAGAAGAGCTCCAAAAGCTGTTAAGAATTATGCAAGAAAGAATCCTCATTCAATGGGCCCATGGAGTAAAGACTCTAAAACACATGTTGCTACGATGCAAGAAGGTGACTTTTTTCACAATGAAAAATCTGTTACAATAAACAAAACCACCTCAATAAATATAGAACATATTGATAATAATGGCAAAACGACTATTTTAAAAAGTGATATAGCATTACAAGAAGGAGAAATCATTGACGCTACGGTGATGAGTAAAAGATCGCTAATCACTTTCTTTACAGAACAAGTTAGAGATTCTAAATCTAAAAACGTACTTTTTTCTTTACACATGAAAGGCACTATGATGAAAGTGTCTGATCCTATTATTTTTGGGCATGCTGTAAAAATATTTTTCAAAGATGTATTTGAAAAACATGGTAAGACAATCAGTAATTTGGGAGTCAATGTTAATTCTGGATTAGGCAATCTACTGCAAAGAATTAAAGAATTACCTCAAGATGTTTGCAAAGAAATTGAAGCAGATATTAATGCCGTTTACCAAAATGGTCCTGCAATCGCCATGGTGAATTCAGATAAAGGTGTAACCAATCTTCATGTGCCAAGTGATGTTATAATTGATGCATCAATGCCAGCAATGATAAGAACTTCAGGGAAAATGTGGAATGCTAAAGGAGAGCTTCAAGACACCAAAGCTGTTATTCCAGATAGCAGTTATGCTCCTGTTTATCAAGCTACAATAGATTTTTGTAAAGAGCATGGAGCTTTTGATCCAACTACAATGGGAACAGTTCCTAATGTTGGCCTTATGGCTCAAAAAGCAGAAGAGTATGGTTCTCACGATAAAACATTTGAAATTGAAGTAGACGGTGTTGTTCGCGTTGTTGACACCAATAAAAATATTTTGATTGAGCACAACGTAGAAGAAGGAGATATTTGGCGTATGTGCCAAGTTAAAGATGCTCCCATCCAGGATTGGATAAAACTCGCGGTTTCAAGAGCAAGGGCAACAGATACTCCAATTGTTTTTTGGTTAGATGAAAACAGGTCTCATGATGCTGAACTGATTAAAAAAGTAAAAACTTATTTACCAAATCATGATACTTCTGGTTTAGAAATTAAAATTCTTTCTCCTTTTAAGGCAACACTTTATACCCTGGAAAGAATTAAAGATGGAAAAGATACAATATCTGTTACTGGTAACGTATTAAGAGATTATTTAACCGATTTATTTCCAATATTAGAAGTTGGAACCAGTGCAAAAATGCTTTCAATTGTTCCGTTAATGAATGGCGGTGGATTATTTGAAACCGGCGCTGGTGGATCGGCTCCAAAGCACGTTGAACAATTTTTAGAAGAAGGTCATTTACGTTGGGATTCACTCGGAGAATTTTTAGCATTAGCAGTTTCTCTGGAGCATTTTGGGAATGTAAATGACAACTCTAAGGCATTGGTTCTATCAGAAACTTTAGATGATGCAACCGATACGTTTTTAGATAATAAAAAATCACCTTCTAGATTGGTTGGCGAGTTAGATAATAGAGGAAGTCACTTTTATTTAGCTCTTTATTGGGCCCAATCTTTAGCTGAACAAACTAAAGATCAAATTTTAAAATCGAAGTTTCAAAAACTAGCAAAATATTTAAATGAAAACGAAACAACAATTATAAATGAATTAAATGCAGCTCAAGGTTCTCCTGTTGATATAGGAGGTTATTATAAGCCCAATGAGCATCTAGTAAATCAAGCTATGAGACCAAGCAAAACATTTAATAGCATATTGAATTCTATAATGTAGTCATAGACTTTCCTTATTAAAAAGCAAGGTTTAAAAGGAGTAGGTTTTTTATTTTTAAAATTAAAATACTATTGTGAAGTTTTATAATTCAATCTTGTGTTTTGCTTTTTGCTTTTGTTCCCTCATAATTTCTGCACAAGAGAAATTCACATTAAGTGGTAACATTTCAGAACAAGAAAGTAATGAAACACTTATAGGTGTAAACATTATCATAACCGAATTTGAGACTGGTACGATAACAAACGAATATGGGTTTTACTCTATAACATTACCCGAAGGCATTTATAATATTCAGATTAGCTATTTAGGATTTTCAACTTTGGAACAATCCATTCAGTTAAATGAAAATAAAACACTTAATTTTCAACTTACAGAAAGCACAGAAAGTTTAGACGAAGTTGTTATAAAGACTGATGTTGAAAAGTTAAACATAAAAAACCCTCAAATGAGTGTTAATGCATTATCAATTAACACGATTAAACAAATGCCAGTCGTACTTGGTGAAGTAGATGTTATAAAATCTATAACGCTTTTACCTGGTGTTACTAATGCAGGTGAAAATTCATCTGGTTTTAATGTTAGAGGTGGTGCTGTTGATCAGAATTTAATTCTTTTAGATGAAGCTACTATTTTTAATTCATCACATTTATTTGGTTTGTTTTCAGTATTTAATCCAGATGCCATAAAAGATATCAAACTCTATAAAGGTGGCATTCCTGCAAAATATGGAGGTCGCGTATCTTCTGTTCTTGACATCTATCAAAAAGAAGGGAATAGCAATACGTTTAAAATGAACGGTGGCATTGGTTTGATTTCTAGTCGATTACTTGTGGAAGGGCCAATAAAACAAGATAATGGTGCTTTTTTATTTGGTGGTAGAAGTAGTTATGCACATTTATTTTTGCCGCTATTTGACATTGATAATGTGGCTTATTTTTATGACCTCAATACCAAATTAAGCTACAGATTAAATGATAGAAATAACATTTATCTATCTGGTTACTTTGGTAGAGACGTTTTTGAAATTGGAGATACTTTTGAAAACACCTACGGAAATACAGTCTTAAATTTCAGATGGAATCACTTATTCTCTGGTAAATTATTTTCTAATCTCTCATTAATTTATTCTGACTATGACTACGATTTAAAATTAAATTTTGTCGAATTTGATTGGACTTCCGGCATTCGAAATTTCAATTTAAAATATGATTTTAAATATTACATTAATGATAAGCTAAAACTAGAATTTGGCTTAAATAGCATTTATTACAAATTTAATCCTGGTGATATTAAACCAACAACAGAAAGTTCAGGTATAAATCCCTTCAAGTTAATTGATAAATATGCGTTTGAAAATGCCGTATATCTTGATGCCGAGCACAAGATTTCCAATAAACTTTCAGTGTATTATGGATTAAGGTTTAGCTCTTTTTTAAGATTAGGTCAAGATGAATTAAATATCTATGATAATGATAATCCTATTGTGTTTAATGAAGATCTACAAATTTATCAAAAAGCAGAACCAATCGGCACAGAAAGTATTAGCAGAAGTAATGTAATAAAAGATTTCTTTAATATAGAACCAAGGATATCTTTAGCCTATCAATTAAATGAGACAAGTTCTATCAAAGCCAGTTATAATCGAATGAGTCAATACCTACACTTATTGTCTAATACAAGTTCACCAACACCTCTAGATGTTTGGGCGCCTAGCGGTAAATACATAAAACCTCAATTGTTAGATCAAGTCGCCTTGGGCTATTTCAAAAATATAAATAACATCTATGCTTTAGAAGTTGAAGGGTTTTACAAAACCATTAAAAATAGAATCGATTACGTTGATGGTGCCGATTTAATAGCAAATAATGCTATAGAACAAGTCATTTTAAATGGTGAAGCAAGAGCTTATGGATTTGAATTTTTGTTACGAAAAAATGAAGGTAATTTTCAAGGTTGGGTTGCCTATACTCTATCTAAATCAGAACAACAAACAGCGGGAAGAACACCTACTGAAACGGGAATAAATTACGGTCAATGGTACAATACAGCTTACGACAAAACCCACGATCTTTCTGTAACAGGAAATTATAAGTTAAATGACCGATGGAGCTTTAGTACTAATTTTCTCCTTCAAACTGGGCAACCAACAACTTATCCAAATGCGCAATATGAATATAATGGTATTAGTATACCAAGTTTCGAATTACGTAATGCCAACAGATTACCACTATACCATAGATTAGATATTTCGGCTAATTACACACCAAAACCAAAAAAAGATAGGCGCTGGAAAAACAATTGGGTATTTGGAATCTATAATGTTTATAACAGAAAAAATGCCGCTTCAATTACCTTTAGAGAAAACCGTACAACAGGAAATAACGAAGCCATACGATTAACCATTTTTGGAATAGTCCCGGCGGTTTCTTATAATTTTAAATTCTAGAGCGATGAAAAAAATAATATACTTACTTCTTATATTTTTGTGCTTTTCATGCGAAGACCAAATAGATGTTGATCTAAATGAAGCCGCTCCAAGATTAGTTATAGATGCTTCAATTAATTGGGTAAAAGGAACCGCAGGAAATGAGCAAAGCATTAAACTTTCGCTTTCTGCACCATATTTTAATACATCAGTACCACCAGCTAATAATGCCGTAGTAGAAATAACTGATAGTAGTAATAATACCTTTGTTTTTATAGAAGATAATAATACTGGCATGTATCAAAACTCCACCTTTATACCTATTATAGATGAAACCTATACGCTCAATATTGTTTATAATGGTGATGCTTATAAGGCTACCGAAACCTTGAAATCAGTTAGTTCAATAGAATATGTTGAGCAAATTAATGATGGTGGGTTTTCTGGAGAAGAAATGGAACTTAAAGTCTATTATACAGATCCAGAAGACGAAGAAAACTATTATTTCTTTGAGTTTATAAGTGATGTCACAGCTATTCCTTCCCTTGAAGTTTACGAAGATAGATTTACCAATGGTAACCAAGTATTTGGCTTTTATACCGAAGAAGATTTAGAAGCTGGTGATGAAGTTGTGATAAGAAATAATGGTGTTTCAAAACAATTCTATGAATTTATGTTTGTACTTTTACAACAAAATAGTGAAGATGGAGGTGGTCCTTTTGAAACGCAACCAGCGACTGTAAGAGGTAATTGTATAAACATTACAAATCCTGACAACTTTCCTTTTGGATATTTTAGACTCTCTGAAACAGATGAGTTTGTCTATACAATAGAGTGAATTCAATTAACGCTTATCGCGTGATTAGCGAATTTAGCTTTTTAAAAAATTAAAATTAATACTTCATTTCGTTAATTGTATCTTTCATTAACATTTATAAATGTTTACTTTTGATGTATGAGTTTTAACAAAATTACAGAGCAAGATTCAAACTACAATCATTTAGAAAAAATGAGTCTGGAAGAATTACTCATTAATATAAACCAAGAAGATCAAACAGTACCATTTGCCATTGAAAAAGCCATACCCCAAATAAAAGCATTGGTTGAACAAGCAGTTGGCAACTTAAAAAAAGGTGGTCGTTTATTTTATATTGGGTCTGGCACGAGTGGTAGATTGGGGATTGTTGATGCATCTGAATGTCCACCAACGTTTGGTGTACCTCATGATTTAGTGATTGGTATTATTGCTGGTGGTGATTCTGCTATTCGTCAAGCTGTAGAGTTTGCAGAAGACTCAATAGAACAAGGATGGAAAGATTTACAAGCGTATCACATTTCTAATAACGATATTGTTGTGGGCATTGCCGCTTCTGGTACAACACCTTATGTGATTGGTGCTCTTAAAAAATGCAATGAGAATAAAATTATTACTGGTTGTATTACTTGTAACCAAAATAGTCCTTTAGCTCAAATAGCTAAATATCCCATAGAAGTTGTTGTAGGTCCTGAGTTTGTAACAGGAAGTTCACGTATGAAAGCTGGCACAGCTCAAAAATTAGTACTTAATATGATTTCAACTTCGACTATGATTCAACTAGGTCATGTTAGAGGAAATAAAATGGTAGATATGCAATTAAGTAACAACAAGCTTGTTGATAGAGGAATAAAAATGGTTATGAAAGAGCTAAATTTATCAGAAAACGAAGCTCAAAAGCTTCTTGACAAATATCAAAGTGTACGTTTAGCAATTAAAAATTATAGAATTGAAAACTAAAAGAACAGATAAAGACCTATTATTAAAAGGGTTGAAAATAATGGGACTTACTTTAATATGTATGTTTCTCGGTCCAACCTTAATCTATATTGCTTTTAGTAATCAAGAAAAACCATTATATATACCTATATTAATTGTAGCAATAATAATTTGTTCGTTAGCAGTCTACTTTGGATTTAAAGGAATTAAAACAATACTAGATAGTATGTTTAAAAGTAATATTTCTAATTAACTGAAGTCTCCTTTGGAGTTGTAGGATTATAACCAAAATCATCATCATTCAACACGATACCTAATTTTTCAAAAATGTAATTGATTATAGCATAATGATGTATTGTATGACTATTGGCTTGAGCAAATAATGCTCCAATAGTATATATAATTTTCGTAGTTCCCATTCCTAAATCATCAATAACTTCAACTGTTTCATTCATATCATAATCAAATAGATTGAGCTTTTCAATAATAATATTTAGATAACAACTTGCAATTTTGCAATCAGATTCAACTCTTTTATTTCTAGTTCTAGCAGTCAAATCAACTTGCTTGCTTGAGTCCATTTTTAAAATACAATCATAAAAATCCAAAATATGACGGATGTGTGAACCTATACTAGAATAATATGGAGGAATAGAAGTTTCGCATAACACTTCATCTGTTAAATTTGATAATATCCTTTTAGATTTCTGAAGGTTTTTTAGATTAGATTGAATGATTTTATTCATGGAAACTAATTTAGCTAAATAAAATGAATTTCAAAATTATTTGTAGCATTAGTCAAAGTATCTCTCCAACCTTACATGATTAAACAAAAAAACCCTTACTAATAATTTAGTAAGGGTTTTCTAAAAAAAGGCGGCGACCTACTCTCCCACAAGTAGCAGT